>DATLUO010000236.1 GCA_035533075.1 Pirellulales bacterium
CGCCTTGCGCTGGTCGGCCGACGGCCGCACGCTGCAGGTGCTCGACCGCGCGGCGGTGTATGTCTTCGACGCCACAACCGGCGAACGCTTGGCCGAGGCCCCGCGCCTGGACCGCACGCCTCACGGACATCGCCCCGCGAACTTTTCGCCCGACGGCCGCTATCTGGCCGTGGCCACGACCTGCACGCGGGTGTGGGATCTGGCGGAGCTGAACGAGGCGGCGGAACGAAAGGCGTCAGGCGTCAGGCGTCAGGCATCAGAAGTTGATGGCGAGCCGGAAGGCAACGCGGCGAGCCCTCATCCTAGCCCAAGCCCGCGGACAGACGGGACTGCTAAGACCCAAGACCCAAGTCCTAAGACCTCCCCTTCCAATCCAAAATCCAAAATCGAAAATCCAAAATTGCACCTCGTGGCGAGCGTGGTGCCTTTGGGTCACGGGCAAGCGGTGGTGGTGAGCGGCGACGGGCATTGGCTCGGCACGCGCGGCGCCGAGAAAGAAATCGTCTACGTCATCCGAACCGCCGCCGGGCAAGAAACCCTCACGCCGCGCGAGTTCTACAAGCGGTTTGGTTGGAAGAACGATCCGAACAAAGTAGTGTTGCCGTGAGGCGGGCATTGGCCACCACGCGAACCGAGCGAGGTTTCCAACGGCAAATCGACACTTCTATCGGCACGTTAAAAACGATACAATAAACAAGACTCGAAGGGAGGATCCTCACTGTGAACGCCGAGATCACCATTGTCGACAGGGGCCGAGGGCCGCAGCTCTCCACCAGCCGGATTACCGTGCAGGATGTCGTGCCATACTTGCAATTGAAGTGCGGCTACGACGAAATTCTGAGAATCATGCCGTCGCTTTCTGTTGACGAAATCAAAGCCATCCAGTGCTACGTAAAAGAGAATTACGACGAGGTCATGGCGGAAGATCGCCGGATACGCGATGTCAACGCCACGCGCCGCAACCCGCCGCACGTGGAAGAACTGCGCAGGCGCACGCAAGAGAAATGGCCGGCGATTCAGGAAAGACTGCGGCAACGCCTCACCGAGGTTGCAAACGGTGACGGGCATTCTGGCTGACGCTAATATCGAAGGGCATCTCGACTTCCTCTTCGATCTTCTCACATCGAAAGCGTGGATCGAATTTTGGCAGGCGCTTGGCATTCGCTACGCGACGTTCAAAGAAATCGGGCTTGCCGCTGACGACACTGACGATGTGGTCTGGCAATGCTGCCAGAATAATGGCTACGTGCTCATCACCAGCAATCGCAATCAAAAGGGCGCCGCCTCGCTGGAAGCAACGATCCGTGAACGAGCCACAAGCGACAGCCTGCCCGTGCTAACTTTGGCCGACGCGGAACGCTTCCGCAACGACCGGGAATACGCGGAACGGGTCGTCGCCTCGCTCCTTGAAATCCTGCTCGACATGGATTGCTATCGAGGCGCCGGACGACTTTACTTGCCATGAATCCAACTCATCCAGCAACTTTTCGCCCGACGGGCGCTTTCTGGCGGTGGCCACGACGTGTACGCGGGTGTGGGATCTGGCGGAGTTGAATGAGGCGGCGGAAGAAAAGGCGTCAGGTATCAGGCGTCAGGCATCAGAAGTTGATGGCGCGCCGGAAGGCAACGCGGCGAGCCCTCATCCTAGCCCAAGCCCGCGGACAGACGGGACTGCTAAGACCAAAGACCCAAGTCCTAACACCTCCCCGCCCAATCCAAAATCCAAAATCGAAAATCCAAAATTGCGTCTGGTGGCCAGCGTCGTGCCGTTGGGGCACGGGCAAGCGGTGGTGGTCAGCGGCGACGGGCATTGGCTCGGCACGCGCGGCGCCGAGAAAGAAATCGTCTACGTCATCCGAACCGCCGCCGGGCAAGAAACCCTCACGCCCCGCGAGTTCTACAAGCGGTTTGTCCATCATCGCCAACTCGCTGCTCACCATTTCCACGCGGCCCGATTGGACGTCGCACCAAAGCGGTCGCAACAGCGGCGAATAAATGGGATGTTTCTCGACGCTGTAGATGAAAACCTGCGTGTCGGCGTACACGACGCCCGAAGCGGGAAGCCTTAACGATCCCATGAATTGCGGTCATCCTGGAAGCCCTGCTCAGCTTCCTCCCATGTCGGGTAGGAACGCGGGCCAGACGGTAGGGAATCGAGAAAGTCGACCAGCGACGGAGCCGACGGATTCGCCGTTTCCGACACGACCAGAAAAACATCGACGCGGTCGCCCTCCCGCAATTGGTCGGAGGCAATCTCGATCTTGTTGCCCACTTGCACCGTGGCCCGCACGTGTAAAGCGGTACGCAGGTCGAAGGCGGAATCCGTTGACACTGGATACATCTCCCTAGCGGCGGTAATGGTCTGATTCGTAACATCCAGCATTATACGGCAGGGTGCCTTGTGACTCAAATCCGCTGGTTTTAGGGCCAATCCAAGAACAGGCGGCAATGCGGCGACGGGCGAATTGTTGGCCGAGACGCCGCGACTGGACCGCACGCCGCATGATCTGCGCCCGGCGAACTTTTCGCCCGATGGCCGCTATCTGGCGGTGGCGACAACGTGTACCCGAGTGTGGGATTGCTCGGAGTTGAATGAGGCGGCACGAAAGGCGGAAGGCAGAAGACAAAAGGCTGAAGAGGGTGACGATGGTACGCCGAGCAGCGACGCAACACGCCCTCACCCTAGCCCTCTCCCAGAGGGAGAGGGAACCATCGACGCGGCGTCGCCGCCGTCCCAAGTCCCTAGCCCCCAGCCTCCAGCCCCTGAACCAAAACTGCACCTGGTGGCGAGCGTCGTGCCTTTGGGTCACGGGCAAGCGGTGATGGTGAGCGGCGAGCGACCAATTGGCTCGGCACGCGCGGCGCCGAGAAAGAAATCGTCTACGTCATCAAAACCGCCCAAGGACAAGAGACCCTCACTCCCCGCGAATTCTACAAACGCTTCGGCTGGAAGAACGATCCGAGCAAGGTGGTGTTGCCGGAGTAGCCACTTGGCCGTCCTCGCTGGCTTGACGGAAGCACGAAGGGCGCCAAGATCTCCCGCGTGATTGGCAGTCACGGCAGATACAATCTTCCCGCGCCACGGGAGGCATCAATATCCATTAAGGTCTCCATCAGCGACAGAACGACCCCGCCGGCGTATAGTCGATCGCGGCGAACGCGCTCGGGGTCGGCAAGTGTCAGCACCGGAAGGCTATCCGCGGTCCCGCGGCTACGAATTGTAGACTCGAGCGAGTCTGGACCATCGTTATTTCTGTTGCCGGTAATGAGCAGGTAGCCTTTTTCCTGGCAGACTCGCCAGATTTCGGAATCGCTCGCGTCATCATGCAGCCCGACATCGGCAAACCTCGCGTAGGTCAATTCGAGAAACGTCCAAAACTCGATCCACTCGTCCGATATAGCAAGATCGATCAAATAGTCAACGTGCCCTTCGATGTTCACGTCAGCTAAGATTCCCGTCACCATTCGGCTCCTGGCCGCAGTATTTTTCGTAGGCTTTCTGCAGAGCCGGCCATTTTTCGCGCACACGCCGCCGACTTTCTTCGACCTGCGGCGGGTTTCGGCGGGTGGCGTTCCGCTCGCGAATCCGGCGGTCCTCCTCCAGCACCTCTTCGCGATGCTCTTCGACATACCGCTCGACCTCTTGAATCTCGGCCACGGAAAGCGATGGCATGATCTCCAGGATTTCATCGTAACTGTAATTCAGTTGGAAATACGGCACCAAATCCTGCACGGTGATGCGGCTCGTAGAGAGCTGTGGGCCACGGCCTTTGTCGATGATGGCGATATCGGTTTTCATTTGCGATCCCTCAAAGCCCCACTTGGTATTATACCATCATTCGTGTCGGATGAGGCAAAGTCGAAAACTGAACAACACCGGACGTTAACGCAACCTTCGGAACGCCACAGAGGGCGTTCCCTACAGAGTCAAGATTCTGCGTGAATTGCCGTGCAACGGCGGCCCGCAAGATCCCGAAATCGCCGCGCTGCACTGGTCGGCCGAGGGCCGCATGCTGAAGGTGCTGGACCGGGCGGCGGTTTATGTGTTCGATACCACGACCGGCGAGCGGTTGGCCGAGGCGCCGCGACTGGACCACACGTCGCAGGCGCTTCGCCCCGCCAACTTTTCGCCCGACGGCCGCTATCTGGCCGCGGCCACGACCTGTACGCGGGTGTGGGATCTGGCGGAGTTGAATGCCGCGGCGCAGGAAAAGGCGTCAGGCGTCAGGCGTCGGGCATCAGGAACGTCCGTCGTCCGTGGTCCGTCGTCAGTTGCAACGGACGACGGACAACTGACAACTGACAACCTCCAAAATCCAAAATTGCACCTGGTGGCGAGCGTGGTGCCATTGGGTCACGGGCAAGCGGTGGTGGTGAGCGCCGAGGGGCATTGGCTGGGCACGCGCGGCGCCGAGAAAGAAATCGCCTACGTCATCAAAACCGCCGCCGGCCAGGAAACCCTCACGCCCCGCGAGTTCTACAAACGGTTTGGATGGAAAAACGACCCTGGCAAAGTGAAGTTGCCCTAGTAAGCGGCGGCAAAGGAATGCGCTCTTTGAACGACGATGCGTTCGGCGTACAATCCAACTTATATGAAAAAGGCATCACTGGCGCCGAAAACAGAGGCGGAAGTCTGGCTGCGCATCCTTCATCCGGACGACGATCTCTCGCCGCCTGTTGCCCGTGCCATCCTCAAACTTTCGTTCCCCGAGGACGAAGTCAGCCGGATGCGTGAACTTTCTGCCAAAGCCCGCGCAGGGAAGCTCACGCCGGAAGAAGACATGGCGATGGACAATTACGAGCGTGCGGGTTCGATTCTTTCCACGCTCAAATCGAGAGCTCGACAGGTCCTTAAACGTTCGAGCCGCGACGCTTGACCGGCCATGGACATCGCTCTAAGCGAGTTTGTATGGCAGCGCGCTAGCGACTGCTGCGCATACTGCCGGATGCCGCAGGCCTACGACGAGCTTCCGTTCGAGATCGACCACATCATCGCGGTACAGCACGGGGGCAAGACGGTTGCAGGCAACCTCGCGCTGGCGTGCTTTGCCGACAACCACCATAAAGGTCCGAATCTGGCAGGAATCGATCCGATGACCCGGCGGCGCACTTGGCTATTCAATCCCCGCCGCCACAAGTGGGACCGGCACTTCCGCTGGAACGGACCGGTGCTCGTCGGGCGCACGGCCATCGGCCGAGCGACCATTGCCGTGCTCGGCATCAACTCGTCCCATCGGGTTCGACATCGGGCGCAGCTCATCGCCGAAGGCGTGTTCCCGCCTGAGGTGAACGAGCGTGCCACGGATTGATGGTGGGGCCAAGGCGCCGCGTCGTGGCCGCACACCGCACGACCTGCGTCTGGCGAACTTTTCGCCCGACGGCCGTTATCTGGCCGCGGCCACCACCTGTACGCGGGTGGTCACGGGCAAGCGGTGGTGGTGAGCGGCGAGCGACCAATTGGCTCGGCACGCGCGGCGCCGAGAAAGGAATCGTCTACGTCATCCAAACCGCCCAAGGACAAGAGACCCACTCGCCCCGCGAGTTCTACAAGCGCTTTGGATGGAAGAACGACCCGAGCAAGGTCGTGTTGCCGTAAAGAAGGAAAGATGGAAGAATGACGGAGGGGCATGACTAACTGGAGACGTCAGATGGAAAGGTGTCTACACAACGTATCCGATCTATCGGCAGACGCTCGCTCCGCGGTCGAGGCGATTGTCGGCCATCCGCTGTCTGGCGGAGACGTGCTCTACATCGCGGCGCTCGGCGTGAAGACGGAACCCGCGGCGGCCGAGCAATGCGCGGCATGGGACGAGCTCGAATCGATCATCGGTCAGATGCAGCAACATGCGGCGCAAGCCGGACTGTCGCCGGAACAGATCGACGAAGTCATCGACTCTGAATCCGCGGCGGTGCGTTATGGTCTCGGTCGATGAAAATCGTTTGCGATACGAATGTGCTTGTGCGCGCGGCAATCAATCCGAATGGACTCGCGTCGGAATTGTTGCGGCGCATCCGACTGGGTCACGCTCTTGTCGCATCGTATCCCTTGCTGGTTGAAACACTCGACGTTTTGCGGCGCCCTCGAATTCAATCGCTGCACGGCCGCGACGAACATGGCATTCGCCGCTTCATTTCATCTTTGTACAAGGTGGCGATCATTGTGCGGATACCGCAATCGCTGCCGCGAGTTATCCCGAGCGATCCGAAAGATGACTTCGTGTTAATTACTGCCATCGGCGGCCAGGCGAGCATACTCACTACTCGGGACCAACACTTTTTTGATCCAGGCGTGCTGGCATTTGCCGCCGTCCACGGCCTGCGAATCGTCCGCGACGACCAATTGCTCCACGAACTTCGTGCTGATCAGTCCTGAATGTTGGGTCACGGGCAAGCGGTGATGGTGAGCGGCGACGGGCATTGGCTCGGCACGCGCGGCGCCGAGAAAGAAATCGTCTACGTCATCAAAACCGCCGCCGGCCAGGAAACCCTCACGCCCCGCGAGTTCTACAAACGCTTCGGCTGGAAGAACGATCCGAGCAAGGTGGTCCGGCCGTGAACCTCGCATTGGCGTGCGTCGATTGCAATTTGCACAAAGGAACCAACCTCGCGGGGCTCGACCCGGAAAGCGGCGATCTCACTGCGCTGTTCAATCCCCGCACGCACGATAGGGATGAGCATTTCGCCTGGACGGGTGCGGCGGTCCTTGGCCTGACGCCCATCGGCAGAGTCACGGTAAACGTGCTCGATCTCAACGGTTCAGAGCGTATCGAATTCCGGCGGCGTCTCAGCGGCCAATAGCCCCGATTCTCGCTGGCGACGCCCGGCCGCACCTCGTGGCGAGCGTCGTGCCATCTCTCATCCCCCATCTCTGAATTCCCCTGTTGAAACATCGGCTGCGCCGAAGTATCGTGACGGAACGCGGCGCGATTGGAGACCGGGTATGGCCCTTTTCGGCAAAGACTGGAATGTTTTGACGCTCACGTTCGAGCGCGCCGAACTGCTGCGCGTGAACGGCAACCGCACCAAGGGACTCGACGCCAGCAAGATCCGCGACAACGCCCGCCGCCATGCCCGCACCGTCTATTGGGCCGTTTTCAATCAAAAGGGGAATGTGATTCAGGCCGAGGCCGGGCCGGGCATCGAGCTGGTGCCCAAGTCGGCCGCCGAACGGCTGGAAAAAGAATGGCTCAAGCACGAGTGCGTCAAGGCCGTGCTGGAACTGTTGAAAAAGGGCGAGGCCAAGGCGGCCCGCGTCTATCCGCCCGGCGATTTCGCCCCGCCCGCCCCGCCGCCGACACCGTCCACCAGCCGCACCTATACGCTCGTGGTCGACACGGGCGAAGGCGACGAGTTCGAGTCGACGTTGAAATTGACGCGGACCGGCGACGAGATTTCGGGCACGCTCGTCGCGCCGGACGGCGAGGAGGTTCCGCTGCGCGAGGCCTTCCTTGCCGCCGACAAGCTTTCCTTCGAGTTCACGCTCGGCTCCGGCGCCGAAGCCGTTTCGCTCCGCTTCCACGGAACGCTCCGCCGCGATACGGTCAAAGGCACGTTTCTCTGACGGCTACACGATCTCGCCGATCACTTCGCCCTGCACCTCGGTCAGCCGCTCTTTGCGGCCCTGGTGCAAATAGCTCAACTCGTCCTGATCGAGGCCGAGCTGGTGCAGGATCGTGGTGTGAATGTCGCGAAAGTGACACGGCCGCTCGACCGCTCGCAGGCCGATCTCGTCGGTGGCGCCCACCACGCAGCCGCCGCGGACGCCGCCGCCGGCCATCCACACGCTGAAGCCCAGGTTATGGTGGTCGCGCCCCTTGCCGCCCTGCGCTTCGGGCGAACGGCCGAACTCGCCGCCCCACAAGAGCAAAGTCGATTCCAACAGCCCGCGCCGCTTCAAGTCGGCCAGCAGGCCGGCCACCGGCAGGTCGGTCTGCGACGCCATGCGCAGGTGGTTCTCTTCGATGTCGTTGTGGGCGTCCCATTGCAGGTTGCCCGGCCCGCCGCCGGAAACCACCACCACGAACCGCACGCCTTTCTCCACCAGCCGCCGGGCCAGCAGGCAGCGGCGGCCATAGTCGTCGGTCGGCGCGCGGCCGATGCCGTACAGATCGAGCGTGGCTTGCGTCTCGCGGCTCAGGTCGAACACGCCGGGCGCCTCGGTCTGCATCTTGAACGCCAGGTCGTAAGCGCCGATGCGGGCATTCAACTCGTCGTCTTCCGCGTCGGCCGCGGCCCGGTTCAGCTTTCGCACCAGTTCGACCGTCTGCCGCCGGGTTTCGCGCGACACGCCGGCGGGCAGATCGAGATTGCGCAGCGGCCGCTCGCCCGAACGGAGCATCGTGGGCTGATAAACGGCCGGCAAAAAACCGTTGGCATACATCGGCTGGCCGGCTTCGAGCGCGCCGTGCCCGTCCGGCATGACCACATAAGCCGGCAGCGAATCGCTCTCGGAACCCAATCCGTAGATCAGCCACGATCCCATGCTGGGAAAGCCCGGCACCGTCCGGCCGCTGAACAACTGATATTGGGCCGCGGAATGGACCACCATGTCGCCGTGGCAGGAACGAACGACCGCCAGGTCGTCGACGTGGCGCGCGACGTTCGGCAGCAGGTCGGAGACCTCGATGCCGCTCTGGCCGTGGCGATCGAATCGCCGCTTGGTGCCCAGCAGCCGGGCGTCTTTGGCGATGAACTGGTATTTGGCCTCGCCGAATTGTGCCGGCCGCGGCTGCCCGTCGAGCTGGTTCAAGAGCGGCTTTGGATCGAAGGTCTCGATATGACTTGGGCCGCCGGCCATGAACAGGAAGATCACCGCCTTGGCCTTGGCGTCCGGCACGTGCGGCGGCTTGGCCGCCAGCGGATTGGCGCCGCGGGCGGCGTTCTCGCGCACGAGCGACGCCAGCGCCAGCGAGCCGAAGCCGCAAAATGCCCGCTCGATGAATTCCCGTCGCGTATTGGTAGGGCAACTGTGCATGAACCGATTATAGCGTACCAGTGCGTGACAGAGTCAGCGGGGACTACGGTTGTGGATGTAGTCAATCGCCGGCAACGCTGCTGGACCTGCCATTGCAGCCCGGTTCGGATTATCATGTTGGAATGAAAACGCAGACGGATCCCAAGGTCGATTATGCCTTCAAGCACGTGTTTGGCCGCGAGCAGAGCAAGCCGGCCTTGATGAGCCTGCTGAACGCGGTCTTGCTGCCGGCGCAGGGCCAGGAAATCGCCAGCCTCGAGCCGCTCACGCCCTTCAACGAAAAGAACGCCGCCAACGCCAAACTCTCCATCGTCGATCTCAAGGCATGTGACCAGAGCGGCCGGCAGTTTTTTATCGAAATGCAGATGCTGGCCAGCTCGGCGTTCCGCCAGCGAGCTCTCTATTACTGGGCGTGGCTGCACCAGGACCAACTGCACGAAAGCGAAGACTATCCGGCCTTACGGCCCACGATCGCGGTTTGCTTTGTCGACACGCCGCTTTTTCGCGAGCTGGACGATTACCACCTGATCTTTGAGCTACGCGAGCGGCGCCATCAGACGCTCTTTACCGATCAGATGGCAGTGCATATCCTGGAATTGTCGAAATTCAACAAGGCAGTTGACGAATTAGCGACCTCGCTCGACCGCTGGCTGTACTTCTTGCGGCACGGCGAAGAGCTTGACGCGCAAGCCGTGCCGGGGCCATTAGATGTGCCGGAGGTCCGCTGGGCACTGGGAGACCTGTTTATGATTTCGCGAACTGATCCCGAACGTGAGCTTTACCTGGAGCGGCTGAAAGCCCGCCGCGACCTGAACGCAGCCTTGAGCGATGCGGAACAAGCGGGGGGCGCAAGGACGCGCCGAGGCGACATTCAATCGCTGCAAAAGTCGCTAGGCCAGAACGTCACGCCGTTGAAACAGTTACAGGCGCTCTCTTGGGACGAACTGGAAACGATCTGGGCCGACCTGCAAGCGGATTTGCAAGCGACGCTGGCCAATCGGAAGTGAATGAGGAGCAAGTTTCCACAAGACCGGCGAAACCGGCCCTGCTTGTATACCGCGAATGAAAGTTTCGCCGCCGAGATATGTGGTTGCCTTGATTCTCGCGCTTGCCCATCATGCGAATGCCGCCGCCGGGCCATCGGAAACCACGTTCGAAGCCGACATTGCCCCCTTGCTGCGGGCCAAATGCGTGCGCTGCCACGGCGGTGAAGGCCGCAAGGCCGATCTCGACCTGACGACGCACGCCGCGCTCTTCAAGGGTGGCGAGTCGGGGCCGGCCGTCGTCGAGGGCAAGCCGGATGAGAGCCTGCTCTATGAAAAGGTGAAGGCCGGTGAAATGCCGCCGGACGAGAAAGACCCACTCAGCGAGAGCGAAATCGCAGCGGTGCGGCGCTGGATCGCTCAGGGTGCAATCACCGGAGGCAGCGGACCGGCAGCACAGGCATCGCCTTCGCAACACGACGTGCTGCCAATCCTGCTCCGCCGCTGCTCGCCTTGCCACGGCCGAAACCGGCAAGAGGCCGGCCTCGACCTGCGAACGAAGGCGGGCATGCTGCGGGGAGGGAAATCGGGACCGGCGATCGTACACGGTCAGCCCCAACAGAGCCGCATCATCCAGCGAATCGCCGCCGGAGAAATGCCGCCGCCCCTGCGGCTCGTCGAAGTCAGCATCAAGCCGATTGAACCGGCCGAAACGGCGACGCTTGCCCGGTGGATCGAACTGGGTGCGCCGGAGGTCGCCGTCGAGCCGGACGTCGCCGGCGCCACGCCCGATCCCTTGGTAACCGATCGCGAACGCGACTTCTGGGCGTTTCGCCCGCCGCAACCGCAAGCCGTGCCGGCCGTGCGCGACGCCGGTCCAGTCCGCAATCCAATCGACGCCTTCGTTTTACACAAGCTCGAACAGCCCGGCCTGTCGCTCGCGCCGCCGGCCGACCGGCTGACACTGCTTCGCAGGGCGACGTTCGACCTGACCGGCCTGCCGCCCGCGCCGGCCGAGGTGGAAGCGTTCCTGGCCGACGAGCGGTCCGACGCCTACGAGCGGCTGGTCGACCGGTTGCTCGCCTCGCCTCGCTACGGCGAGCGCTGGGGCCGCTATTGGCTCGACGCCGCCGGTTACGCCGACTCGGAGGGCAAGCGCGAGCAAGACCTGCCGCGTCCGCATGCCTGGCGATATCGCGACTACGTGGTCCGCGCGTTCAACGACGACAAG
>DATLUO010000237.1 GCA_035533075.1 Pirellulales bacterium
CGGGCGCGTTGAACGGAACGAAGGTGGGTGGACTGTTGACCCTCCGGCCACGATGGCGCGGTGGGAGCCCTCCTGGCGATCGTCGGCCATACCCGCGGCCCGCGCCTGGCGTGTCGCCCGTGCGCAGGCGGACTTGTTTGCATCGCATATCTGTACATCACAGTATTGTATTATTAGTACATTAGTTGTCAAGTATGTTGTTTTTGATTTCTTGTTCACAACCGTTGTCAGAAGGTCGGTCCCTTTCGTCCACGTGCCCGGTTTAGAATGCTCTGGGCAGAAGCGGCGGGAGGCCGTGGGAAGTCGCCCGGTTTCCGCACAGGGGCGGTCAATTCAGCGGGCGCGAGCTCGCCTCGCCGACGCGGCCTGCATGCCAGGCATCAATCGCCCGCCCCGGCACTTCGCCGCGGTTGCGGTGCGAGATCAGTTCCGCCAGAATGCTGATCGCAATTTCCGGCACGGTCTGCGAGCCGATGTCGATGCCCAGCGGCGCGTACACCCGCGATAACGTCTCGGCCGAAACGCCCTCGGCCGCCAGGTCGTCGAAGATCAGCTTGATCTTGCGGCGGCTGCCGATCAGTCCCACATAGCGGGCGCCGCGGTCAACCAGACGATCGAGGGCTTCTTCGTCGTGGTTGTGCCCGCGAGTTACGATCACGGCGTAGGTGTCGGGCGTGATCTCCAAGTCGCGGAGCGTGTCGCCGATGGGGCCGCAAATCCGCCGCGTCGCTTTGGGAAACCGCTCTTGGCTGACGAATTCGGCGCGATCGTCGACGACCCAAACCTCGAAATCCAAGTCGCTGGCCAGGTTGCCTACCGCCTGGCCGACGTGTCCGCCCCCGACGATCAGCAAGCGGCAGCGCGGCAGCACCGGCAGGTATGCGATGCCGTTCATGGCCGACGGCCGCGGACGATCGACCAGCGTCGGCAAGTGCTCTGAAACGGCCGCGGGAATTGAGTCGCCGTTGTGCGGCCGGGCATTCACCAGCCGGCCCGCGTCGTCGAACAGGTAGCAGGCCGGGGCCGGCAGACCGCTCTTCGCGGCGTCGAACACGACCGCCTCGGTGCATCCGGCGCCCGACTCGACGAGGGCACGGGCCTGCTCGAAATAGCGCACGTCGTCGCCCGGCCGCAGCGGATCGACGAGCACCAGCATTCGGCCGCCGCAGATCAGCCCGTCGTCCCAGCCGTAATCGTTGTCGAGCTGAAAGCTCATGGTCTCGGCCGCGCCGCGCTCGGCGACCGCCAGGGCGCGGCGTTTGACCTCGGCTTCGACGCAGCCGCCGCCGAGCGTGCCGGCCTGCGAGCCGTCGGCGAAGACCAGCATGCCGGCTCCGGCCTTTTGCGGAGTCGAGCCGCGCGTCTCCACCAACCGGCAATAGACGACGGGACGTCCGGCCGAGAGTGCATCTTGAAGTTGTCGCAACAGTTCGCGCATCGGGCCCATTCGTGGTGGTGGGTTACAACCAATTCAAATCCTAAGCGTATTGCTTGGCTTCCGCCAGTTGACGCTATAATAACATCCATGTCTGTCGGGCAGTCGCACGGAGCGAAGCTCTTTGTCGGCCACACGGAAATTTCTCAGCAGAGGCACTTGCCATGAGGCACCGGTTTATCGTCGCGGTTCTGTTTCTCGCGGGCACGGTTGCCGGTGCGCCCCGCCCGGTTTCGGCCGTCGTCACCGCGGAACAACAACAGCGGGTCGCCGAAATCGAACAGTCGGTCAAGGAAGTGCTTTCGCTCGTGAAGGCCAAACAGGCCGCCGAGGCCGGCGAGGTCCTCGCCCAGGCCAAAGAATCGCTTGACGCGCTCGAATCGTCCGAAGCCAAAGACGAGTTGGCCGACACGCTTCGTGTCTTGGAGAAGAAAATCGCCGCGGCCGAACGGCTCGTCAGCAAAGCAAAACCGGCCGCCTCCGCCAAGACGGCCCCGACCAAACGCAAGCCGGCGGCCAAGCCGCGGGCCAATGCCAAGACGGCCCCCAAAGATGAACCGAAGAGCGACGGCATCAGCTTCACCAAGCAGGTCGCCCCGATCTTCGTCGGCCGCTGCGGCAACTGCCACATTCGCAACACCCGCGGCGGCTTCAGCCTGGCCACGTTTGCCTCGCTCAAGAAAGGATCGGAAGGGGGCACGGTGTTCACGCCCGGCAAAGGCCAGGGCAGCCGGCTCGTCGAGGTGCTGCAGAGTGGCGACATGCCTCGCAGCGGCGGACCCCTGAAGCCCGAAGAGATTGAGTTGATCGCCAAGTGGATTGATGCCGGGGCCAAGTTCGACGGCAGCGACGAGAACGCCGAGATCGCTTCCTCGGTGCCGCAGACCGGCCAGCCCCAGCAGCCGGCACTGCAAGCCACCCAGGCCAGCGGCAAAGAATCGGTGCAGTTCGTCCGCGACCTGGCCGCCATCGTCGTTGCGACCTGCACCGATTGTCACGGCGGCATGCAGCCCTCCGGCAGACTCAATCTCACGACCTTCGCAGGACTGTTGCGGGGCGGAGACAGCGGACCGATCGTGTCGCCCGGCAAGCCGGCCGACAGCCTGTTGATCAAAAAGCTCAAGGGCATGGCCGGGCAGCGAATGCCCTTTCGCAAAGAACCGCTCGATGATGCCACCATCGCCAAGTTCGAAGCGTGGGTGGCCGAAGGAGCCAGGCTCGACTGGCCCGATCCCAACGAGCTGCTCGATTGGGCCGTGCGCGTGATGGTGGCCAGCAAGATGAACGACGAGCAGCTTTCGGCCATGCGGGCCGATCTGGCCGAGAAGAACTGGCGGCTGGGCAGCCCCGACGTCACGCCGCAGAAAGTTGAAAACGAGCGGTTCCTGCTGGTCGGCAACCTCTCGCCGGCGCGGATGGTGGAAATCGGCGAGCTGGCCACGCAGATGCGGGGCAAGGTGGCCAAAGCGCTCAACCTTCCGGCCGACGCGCCGTTTTTCAAAGGACGCATGACGCTGTTCGCGTTCAAGCGGCACTTCGATTACAGCGAATTCGGCACGATGGTCGAGCGTCGCGAGTTGCCGGCCGACTGGCACGGGCACTGGCGCTACAACGTGGTCGATTGCTACGGCTGCGTGATCGTACCCGACGACGACAAGGGGGTCGAGTTGACGCTGGCCGAGGTGTTCGCGGGGGCGTACATCGAGAACCAGGCCAAGATGCCGCGTTGGTTCGCCGAAGGGGCGGCGCGGGCCATCGCCGCCCGGCTGGTGACGCGCGACGCCACAGCCAAGCACTGGGACGAAGAAGTCAAGCAGGCCCTGGCGGCCGGCCGCACTGCCGACGATTTCCTCAAGGCCGGCGAGGTGCTCTCGGCCGACAGCGGCGCCTTGAGTTATGGCTTCATGAAATCGCTGCTGACTCGCCTGCCGAAGTTCACGGCCCTGCTCAAGGACCTGCGCCAGGGCACGCCGTTCGATGCCGCCTTCCGCAGCCGCTTCGGCGGCGATCCAGCGACGTTGGCGGCCGCTTGGACGCAGCGCGAGCAATACAGCCGCCGCAAATAAAAATAGATGCCCGCCATTCACGAGCATGAAGATGTCCGCCTACTTTGTCGATAAGAAGGATTGTTCGCACCATACCATATTTACGGGAGTCGACATTTTTACGGCCGCCGGCGGCTCGATGATGCTGTCGCTGGTCGAGTTCGAGCCCCATGCCGTCGTCGAGGAGCACAGCCATCCGCACGAGCAGATGGGCCTGATGCTGGAAGGCGAGGCGGAGTTCATCATCGGGGGCGAATCGCGGATTGTGGGTCCGGGGACGATGTGGCGGATACCCGGCGGAGTCAAGCATAAGGTCATCGCGGGCGACCGCCCCGTGCGGGCGCTCGACGTTTTCCATCCCATACGCGAGGATTACCGGTGAGGGGGACTGTCCGCGGAATCGGCCTGGCCGCCCTGCTTTCGCTCGCCGGCTGCAGCGTGTTTCAGTCGCACGAGTTGCGCATCGACGCGGCCGCCGGCATGTACAAGGCCGCCAGCCTCGATTACCGCGTGGACGGCGGGCAGCTCAGCGAACCGTTGATGGTGGCCCGCATCGCCGGGCAGCAAGTCCGACACGAACGAATGCCGAGCATCCCCCACCCCGATTGCTCCGTGGCCCGGCTCACGATCAAGTATCCGCACCCCGGCGGCAAAGCCGGCTACGCCGCGGCCAAGCTGGTGGTTGAGACGCGAGCGCCCATCAAGTCCGTGGCCCAGACGAAAAAGGCGGTCTGGGAAGAATGGGGCGACGCCCTTGTGACGACGGCCCGCGACATCGTGCCGGGGGTCAAAGCCAGCGACGACCTCTACGAAATCTGGTCGCTCGACATTTCCAAGCGCGATCTCGACCGCGTGATCGCCGCGATGATGCAGAGCGGCTATTTTGTCAATCCCACGAAACCGGCGATCGGCGTGGCGTTGGCGGCGCAGGTCGACAACTTCGCGGCTTCCAAGAACTGGACGCACGAGCCGGAGCTCGACATTTTGATGGAGCGCGTGCGGCAGCAGGGCCAACTCGTTTCGTACCTGCACCCGATTGAGGCGGCTGGTGCCGCGACGGCTGCCGTCGCGGGACAGGAAGGCAACCGCGCGACGCTGGTGGCGCACAATCAAGAGGGGCCGGCGCTGTTTCCCGCCGGGCCGCAAACCAACAGCTATCCTGCGCTGCCCGAACCCGCGTTGCCGTCGGTCGCTCCCCAATACGTGCCCGCGGCGCCGAACGGGCAGCGGCCGTCGCTCCCCTACGCGCCGCCGGGAATGAGGCTGCCGCGGACCGCGCCGGCGCAACCGAGGCAACTGCGCGGCATGCAACGGCCGACCATGCCGCCCGGCGGACAACCGGCCGCGCCGAGATCGCCCGCCGCTGGGCCGGGGCGCAACAGAAACAATACGCCCGCTCGCAGTCCCTCTCCGCCGCCGAATCGCCGGCCGCCCATGCCGCCGGCCGCGTCGCAGAACCGCGCCGCACAACCGGGCACGGCGCAGCCGGCCGATGCTTCGCCTGCAGGTCAGCCGCGCTTCCGTTGGCCGTGGCGTCGATCGAATGCCAACGCCGGCGGGCAACCCGCGACCACACCGCCGCAGGGCGGCAACGCTCCCGACTCGCGTCGGCCGCGGCTTCCGCGTTACGGCACGCCGCCAGATCCGAACGGAGCCGGCGCGCCGCCGTTCTATCAGGGCGCCATGCCGCCGGGCGCCTCTCCGGCCGGCATGCCTCAGCCGCCGCAGGTCACTTCTCGCCCGGCGGGGTATTAACGCATCGCTCACCGGCCGTCGCGCCACGGACGCAGGGTGGGAGCGAGCATTCTATGCCCGGACCAGCTCCGCGATGGGCTCGCCGGAAGGAAGAATCGGCATCGGCCGACCACGATGATCGGGGAACGAGTCATCCGGGTTAATGCCCAAGTGCCGATAGACGGTGGCCCACAGGTCGTTGGGCGTCAGGGGACGATCGACCGGGTGTTCGCCCTTGGGGTTCGTGGAACCGACGATCTGCCCGGTGCGCATGCCGCCGCCGGCCATAATCAGCGACATGGCCTGCGGCCAGTGATCGCGGCCCGGCTGCATGGCACCCGTCTGCGTACCGATGTTGTGCTCGATGCGCGGCGTGCGGCCGAATTCGCCGGTGACGAGCACCAAGGTCCGCCGGTCGAGGCCGCGCTGATAAACGTCTTCGATCAGCGCGGTCACCGCCTGGTCGTAAATCGGCAGCCGCGCGTGCAGGTCGTCCCAGATGTGACAGTTCACGGCGTGCGAATCCCAGTTGTAGACGCCCTGTTTGAGGTGCGAGATGCCCGATTGGTACGGGTTTTCCATGATGACCGTCACGAAGCTGACGCCCGCCTCGACCAGACGCCGGGCCATCAACAGCCGCTGACCCCAGCAATGGCGGCCGTAGCGATCGCGAACGGCATCCGGCTCACGGGAAAGATCGAAGGCGTCTTTGGCCCGCCGGCTGGTGAGCATGCTCACCGCCCGTTGTTGAAACTTGTCCATCGACTCCATCAACCGCGAGGCGTCGATCTGCCGTTCGATGCGGTCGAGCGACGTCAACAAGCTGGTGCGGTCCTGGATGCGGTCCGCGACTGCCTGCACGGGGGCCAAGTTCGGCACCACGAAGTTCGGGGCGGTTGGATCGCCTTCGACGTTGAACGGCATGTAGGCCCGGCTCAGATAGGCCGAGCCTTGGGCAAACACGTCGTCCTTGCGGCCGCCCGGATTCAGCGACACGTAATTCGGAATGCCGCGATCGCGCGTTTCGCGGCACTTGGCGACAATCGAACCGGTAGCGGGCGTGTCGTTGACCGTGTCGACCGGGGTCGCTGGAATCCGCCCGGTCATCATCCTTTTGTGACCGCCGCCGTGATCGGCAAAGGTGTGCGACACCGAACGGACGATGGCGAACTTGTCGGCGATGCTCGCGTGCCGCGGCAGCAACTCGCACACGTCCATGCCGGCAACTTTGGTCGGAATCGGGTGAAAGACCCCGCGATAGTCCGATGAAGCGTCCGGTTTCAGGTCATACATATCCATGTGCGGCGGGCCGCCCGGCAGCCACACAAAGATGACCGACGTCTCCTGGTCGAGCGGTCTGCGGGCTTCGGCCGCACGGGCGCGGATCCGGAGCAAATCAGAGAGGGCCAGTCCGCCGATTCCCAGCGTGCCCGCCGCAAGAAACTCGCGACGGGTCACGGGACCGCGGCACGTATTACGTCTGGTGTTCCTTCCCATTCTTATTCGGTCCTTGGCGGGTGAATTGGAGAGCCGTTATTGTAACCGAGTTCGGCCTCACCGCCTACAAAGCGGGGCCGAGGGTATTGTCTTAACAGTGAGTTGGTCACGAGAAAAACACCCCACAGCGAGCCACAATTTGCAATTTGAAATTTGCAATTCGCAATTTGCAATAGTCGGTTCCGGCCCGACCCCAGGCCGCGGCAACGATTTCAAATTGCAAATTGCGAATTGCAAATTTGTCATTGGCGCGGTGGGCCGGTGGCTGCTCCGGAGCCGGCGGCGAGCATCCGCTGCTCCTGGAGCGTGCGCACGTAGGTCGCATCGAGATCGAGCTTGATGCATGGGCCATTCTTGAGCCAAAACGGCAACGTCGGGAGGGGAGCGCCAAGAGCCAGCGCAGAGTGCCAGGCTTGCAAGTTCGTTTGCTCGCCCGTTTGCCAGGGACGGTACGCGGCGGCCCACAGCTCCGAGCGCGTCGCCGTTACGCCGGTGACGCGCTTAAGCAGTTCCGAGTGCAAGTCGGCTTTTCGGTTCGTGACCAGATCCACCACGATCAAACCAATGGCTTGCTGCAAGCAACTGGCGCACTTCGATACGAAGGCATCGCGCGTCTCGGGGCGGTCCTTGTTGGCCGGGCTGACCAGCTCAATGGCGCCGATCAACACGGGCCCGGCTTCCGTGTTGTAGACCGCGATCTCGACCACGTCGGTAATCAGAGTCATCGGCGCCGTCAGCGTCGGCGCCGGCGGCGTCCAGCTTACGACGGCTGCGTTCGGTTTCTCGTCTTCGAATGCCGCCACGTCGATCTCAATGTTGAATTCGACGTTCGGGTCGGCAAAGTAGCCAGGCGGAAGCCGACGGTTCAGGTCCAACGCAATCATCGAGGCCCAAACGGAGGGAAACGCGTGCCATTGGCGGCGCTCACTCAGCGGCGGATGAAAATGATCGAGCAGCGGCATGATTCATCACGGGTCGGGTAGCAGCAGTCTCCCTCGGTCGTTTGCGGGGCATCATGGAGAACCGTTATTGTAGCTGGTTATGACCACCAACGACAACGACACCTTGTCCGCCGCACTCGCCCGGCACGCGATCGAACTCCCTTTTGAGCAGATCCAGGAGCTTGACCGCTATTGCCGGCTGCTGTGGGAGTGGAACACGAAGCTGAACCTCACGCGGCACACGGATTATGAAAAATTCGTAAGCCGCGACATGGTCGATTCGCTGGTCATCTCGCGGCACCTCGGAACCTCGGAGCGCGTGCTCGACGTGGGCACGGGCGGCGGAGTGCCGGGCATCGTGCTGGCCGTCTGCCGGCCCGATCTGGATATGTCGCTGTGCGAATCGGTGGCCAAAAAGGCCAAGGTGGTCGAACAGATCGTGGCCGGACTGGGCCTTTCGCTGCCGGTGTATCATCGACGCGCCGAAGACCTGCTGGCCGAAAAAACGTTCGATACGCTCGTGCTTCGTGCCGTCGCGCCCTTGGCCAAGTTGCTCACCTGGTTTCACGACCGCTGGGGCGCCTTCGATCGGCTGTTGGCCGTGAAAGGGCCGAACTGGGTCGCCGAACGTCAGGAGGCACGCGAGCAGAATCTATTGAAGGAACTCGTGCTTCGCAAGCTGGAGACCTGGCCGCTGCCGGGCACAAGCTCCGAAAGCGTCCTGTTGGAGATTCGAGCGAAAGACGCCTCGTAGGGTGGGGCCAGCGAGCTTGCGAGCGCCGGTCCACCGTTATCGACGTCGCCAACGGTGGGCCAGCGCTCGCAAGCTCGC
>DATLUO010000238.1 GCA_035533075.1 Pirellulales bacterium
GGGGCATCGCTTGGCCGCCGCGCGTATCCTCAAACCGGGCTGGTCCTGGCCAAGCTCTGCCCCTGCCACCGCCGCTGCTTCGCGGTCGATCCATCAAGAAACGACTGGCAGAGCACTAAATGACGCCCTCGGCGTAGAGCGCTCGAACCGTTCCAATGCCGCGCGCAATCGCCAGGCCGATGAGAAACACAAGGCAGGTCAGGCCGATCAGCATGCCCGCACGCACTTCGGCGGTCTCGTAGACGAGCGTGCTGTAGACGATCAGTTCGGAGCCGGGCAACGTCAACGGCCGCAGGGCGAGACGCTCGCACGCCAGCACGGCGAGCAGGGCCGCCAGCCAGCCCGCCGCTTCGCGCCGCAACGCCGGCCAACGCGCCGGCGCGTCCCACGCGGCCAGCCAGCGGTCGACGACCAACTGCGTGCCGGCCAACAGCGCCAGCGAGCACAACAGGTCGACGACCATTGCCATCCAATAAATCGCTTCGACCGTCGGACCGTTGCCCGACAGGTCGAACAGCCCGCGGGGCTCGGCCAACGGCCAACCATGCGCGTCGAACGACCAGTCGCCGCCCGAGGGATCTTGAAAGCCGTAAAACGAGCCGGCTTCGCAATGCACCAAGGCCAATGCGACGGAGAGCAGCACCAGCCAGCCGAAGAGCCATCGACCGTCGCGCCGCTTGTCGCCCGGCGCGTCCGGCCGCCACACGCCGACCAGCGCCGTCGCCAGCCGCACGGCGGCCACCGCGAAAAACAGGCTGACGCCCCACTGAATTGTGCGAATGATCATCCACATGGCACTTCCCCGATTGTATGCGACCGTGCGGATTTGACACACTCCCGCCATGACGTAGGCTTTTGCATTACGGCAGGCGGGGTAAGCAGTCCGGCCAAAGCCGCCGAGTCGGGCAGAAACTCGGCGGTTTTTTTTGCGCGCCGACTTGCCTCTTTTTACCGCCTGAGCTACGGTGGCGGCAGTGGTGCAGGTCCGCCCTGTTTGGCCGTCAATGCGCACGGCGCTTTAAGGAATCACGTTCATGGTCCAGATCGACATTGCTTACCCGGGCCAACTACGGTGCGAGGCCACCCACGGGCCGTCGAACACGAAGCTTGCCACTGACGCTCCCAAAGACAACCACGGCAAGGGCGAACTGTTTTCGCCGACCGATCTGGTGGCCGCCGCGCTGGGCACCTGCATGCTCACGGTCATGGGCATTGTGGCGCAGCGGCACAACATTCCGCTGGACGGAGCCCGGGCGAGCGTGGCAAAAGAGATGGCCGCCTCGCCTGCCCGTCGCATCGGCCGGCTGACGGTCGAGATTCACGTGCCGGGCGAACTGACCGAAGAGCAGCGGAAGCTGCTGGAACACGCCGCCCACACCTGCCCGGTTCACAAGAGCCTGCACCCGGAGATCGAGATACCCGTGACCTTTCACTGGGGCACATAGCTTAGGAAAATTCGCGGCCCGAATGGTTACGGACGATGGCTTGATCGAGATCGTCGATTTCGCTTTCCGATAGGCCCTCGTAGACGTTGCACCACGCCGGCAGTTTGCGACTCGTGGCAGCAGCCCGCGGCGCAGCGCTTTTCACTTGGATGACAAGCTGCGCGTTCTCGCCCAGCGGATGGCCGATTACTCGTTCGAAGAGAGACCGGTCTGTCTCGCCCAGATCGCGGACGTTGCGGACGATCGTTTCCATATTCGTACTCGATAATCTCCCGGACTGTTTACGCCAGCTCCGGCTGATAGCTGCGCCACAGCGCCTTCGGCAAACATCCGATGCCGATGGCCAGCAATTGACTGACCACAAACGCCGCCAACGCTTGGGCGACGCCATCGGTGAAGCCGTAGGAGTGCAGGCCGGCCCCCAATTCGTTGACGCCGAACATCGACCAGCCGACCGCGATGTTGCCGGCGATCGCCAGCACCGCCAGCCCGCGGTCTTTCACCATGCCGTCCCATCGGGCGTGCAGCACCAGCGCGTTCCAGAGCACGATGATCAGGGCGCCGTTCTCCTTGGGATCCCAGCCCCAGAAGCGGCCCCAACTATCGTCGGCCCACAACCCGCCCAACACCGTGCCCACAAAGCTGAAGAAAATCGCGAAGCAGAGCACGCCGTAAATCATGCGGCTCAGCTCCCGCCGCGTGCCGGTCGACATGGCGCGCGTAAAGACGCCGCCCAGCACGTACATCACGCCAAGCAAGCCGGCAACGAACGTTGTGGCGTAGCCCAGCGTGATGCAGACCACGTGCGTGGCCAGCCAGAACTGCGTGTCGAGCACGGCCTGCAAGACCGTGAAGGTGTCGCCGTCTTTGCCGAGCAGGCCGGCGATCAGCAGGCTCGTAAAACCCGCCACGGCGGCCTCCACGTTGCCGATGCCGAGCTTGAAAAAGCACTCCAATACCAGACCGAGAATCACCGCGCCCCAACCAATGAACACGGCCGCCGAGTAAAGGTTCGTCACGGGCGGGCGGCCGGAGATGTAAATGCGGCCCTCCAAGGCGCGCGTGTGAAGCACCAAGGTCAGCACCACCAGCCAAAACGCCGCACGGTTCAGAGGCACGCGCCACCCCAGCCACGCCGCCGCTGACAGCACAAAGGCCAGCACGTACAACGCCGCACAATTCGTGAACAGGTTCAGCCGGTTGAAGAGTTGTTCATACTCGATCTTGTTCGCGTCGTAATCGGGCGGTTGCGTGGTTTGCAGCAACGAACGATACTTCGCGACCGCGCGATTGAACTCGCCGACATCGCCTTTGCCATAGGCCGACAGGATCGAGCTGAAATCCACAACCGCCTGATCGGCTTCGTCACCCATCATGTGGACCTTCGCCAAGGCCACCGACCATGCCAGCGGATAAGGCTGCCATTGGCCCTCATCGCGAGAGGGCGGAATCGCCAGCGGCAGCGGCACTTTGTCCATCATCTCCTTCTGCCGCTGCATCGCCTGCAAGAACTCCTGCGGACTGCTCTTGGGGCTCAGCGGCGGCGGTTCGAAGGCCGCCCGCAATACGCTGAACAACCGCAGCCGGCGATCGAGGTCGACGATCTTTTGCTGGAATCCGTTGCGGGCATGCGCGTCGACTTCATAGGCCAGCTCCACCTGCTTCTGGAACTCGTCGTATTTCGGCAGCAACTCCTCGATCGAATAACGGAAGTGCTCGCGGTCCTTCGGCAGGTCGAACGTTTGCTGCACGTCGGGGCTGTCAATTTTCACAAAGCGATACTTTTTAATGTCCGGCGCGTCGGTCATGACATCCAGCAGCCATTTGACGGCGGGCTGCCGCTTGTCATCCAAATCGACCAAGTAGTCGCGGTTCGAGAGCACTTGCAAACTGTTGCGCGCCAGCGTGTCGAAGGGTTTGATGCGGCCTTCGTAAACCACGGGCAGCCGGCCAAAATCATCGATCCGCATTTTGTCGGCCGCTTTCGGCGACGGCAGCAGTTGCCCGATCTGCAGATCGCTGCCCGGCGCGGACAAGAGCCATGCCGCAGCGGCGACCGCGAACGCCGCCGATGCGAACTTTCCCAGCGATCCACGGGCAGCAGGCTGCTGATTGCGTTGCTGGCGCTTTGCCGAGGAGTTGCTGCGCGTCGCAAGTTCCGACTGGTTCTGGCGTTGGAGGAACCGGACCAAGACGGTGCCAAACTGGGCCAACATCCCGATGGCGACGATCATGCAGGCGACATAGGGAATCATCCAGCCGGTGTTCGTCACCACTTGCAGGCCGGTCATTTCCTTGCGGCTCATCGGATCGACATTGAAGGTCGACTGGTAAAACGTCTCGCCCGCATACCGTAGCGGATTGTTCATCCAGATCTTCACCTTGCGGTCGACATGCCGGCTGGGATCGATCAGCTCCACGTCCGACGAGTAGTTCTTGGCGGTGCTGGTGCCGATATACTTGTCGAACCGCACATCCATCAGCCGCACGGCATAGGGCTTGTAGTCGCGCTTGAACCGCAAGGCCACGTTGTACGTTTTGCCGTCCACAGTTACGTGCTCGTTGGCGAACATCGGATAGAGCGCCAGCAGGTGCGTGCCGAGCGATTTGCCGCTCTGCTTGTCGACGAACTTGACGTAGGCGGCCGACATGTCGACGCCGCCGCTCATGTCGGTGCCGGTGCTCGGCCGGGCCTCGTCGACGACGAAGCTCAGCCCCTGCCCGGCATCGGACAGGTTCTTGTCGTCCTTTTTCAACTGCCGCAGGTTGGAGTTCTGGAGAAACTGCACGACCTCCAGATTGAATGGGAGTCGCTCGTCCTGGATCAGCTTCTTGTCGCCGAGCAGACCTTGCGGCACGACGACCACATCGTCATGCTCCGGATGGGAGGAATCGACGACGGCCAGCTCCAGCGTGCGAATATCTTGCACGTAATTGACCGTCTCGCCTTCGCGAATCTGCATCTGCCCTTCGGAGTGCAGCGTGTAGACGACCAACTCGTTGATCATCATCAGGCCGATGCCGGCGTGCAGCAGCACGATGCCCGCTCGCTTGCGAAACAGCGCCACGCAGCCGGCCAGCAGCATCAGACCGGCGAAACCGCCCTTCATCAACTGCCAGAGAATGCGCATCGAGGGGCCGCTGAGCTCGGCGTCGTCGCCAAGGTAGAAGACGATGCCCGAAAGCAATCCGAGAACCACGGTGCCACCTGTGGCAAGCCATCGCTTGGCCGGTTTCGCCTCCGCGCCGGCCGAAAGCGTCGAGATCATGGCCGCCACATTGGCCAACCACGCGCCGACCAGGCCCCATTTGCAAATCTGCCACAGCGTCGAGTAAGGCAGAAGCGGCTCACCCTCGATCCCCTCCTTGTTCGATCCGCTGACGATCACCAGCCAGGTCATCATGACGCCCACGGCCACCAGCGCCACCCCGGCCAGCAGCCGTGTGCCTCGCGCTTGCACCTTGAAACGCAAGGCGTGCGCGGCCAACAGGTTCACGAGCATCACCGAGCCGATCGTGAAGCCGCCGGGAAACCAAAAGCC
The DNA here is from genome assembly GCA_035533075.1 of Pirellulales bacterium. NCBI lineage: Bacteria > Pseudomonadati > Planctomycetota > Planctomycetia > Pirellulales > Pirellulales bacterium. Next base: position 4,988 of record DATLUO010000238.1, read on the forward strand.
GCCGGAAAGCGGAATCGACCGGGGCACAAAAATCTGAAACGGAATCCAGGCGATCGGCGTGCGGAAATACTCGCCCATCACCTGCCAGATGTCGTGGTCGATCTGCGCCAGCGTGCCGGCGAGAATCAAAAAGATCGCCAGGGCGAAGCTGACGACCGTGATCTTCAGCGAAGCCAGCGGCGCCAGCAGCGGCCGCAACGGGTGGCCGAGGCCCACCGCCTCCGCCACGGGCGGAGCGACATCCAGCACCGCGCCGCCAGTTGCCGTGGCCGGCGAACGAAAAGGGTTACTTGCCATCAGTGGCTCCTGTGGTGTCGCCGATCGAGAGCGAATGGACGAAGCTCTTGAAATGGTCGCGTTGTCGTTCGACCAGGCTTCGGTCGCCCGTCAGCTTGATAAACCAGGCGCGTCCGGCGGCCTTGGCGATCACCGCGATCGTCGCCTTGTCGTCGCCCATCATCTCCATATACTGCCCTTGGTTCCCACCCACGTCGATCGGCTCGACGTGCTGCTCCATCTCGCGTTCGGTCGTCGGTTCCAGGCCGATCTGGCCGCGCCAGCGGTTGACGTTGGGCAAAAGCTCGCCGGCCGAAAGATCGAGATCGGTCACGGAAACGTCGCCGCTTGTGCCGGCGTCGGCAATGCGAAAGCTGGCTTTGCGAAACCCGCTCGCCGGTTCCTCGCGCCAATCGGGCGGCACATCATATTTCAGCGGCGGAGCATCGTCTTCGCCAGGAGGCGCCAGCGGCGCGGAACCGCGCGAGGCAAACGGCGCTCCCATCATCGCATCGTTCTTGGCTTCGCCGACCAGATCGACCAGCGTGGCCGCACTGCCGTCGATTTCCACCTGCGTTGTTTTGCGCTGCAGCTCGTCGGGCGACAAACTTTCCAGCCCAAGTTGGCCGCGCCAGCGATTGACGTTGTTAAGCACGTACTCGCTTGCATCGACCTCGCCTCGCGGCAACGTCGTCACGGAAACTTCCAGCGGCACCCGGTCGATCGTCAGCGTGGCGTAGCGGAACTGGTTGCCCGGTTCTTCGTGCCAAGCGACCGGCAACGACCACTGCGGAGTGGCGTCGTCGTGAAAATGGACCGATTTCAAGAACGCGCTGAACGCCTCGGCTTGCGCGTTGATTAACTCTTCCGGTCCCATCACCTTGAAAAACCAGCCCTGCGAGGGGCGGAGAACGACGGCCGCCAGCATCCGCTGCCGGACGAGAGCGTCCGCGGCGCCCGATTTCGCGTCGCCGCCCGCCAGGCGGTCGATGTCCGCCTGCTTGGGCACGGTGTAATGCCGGATGCCCTCCTCGGGCCGGCATCCGGTCCCGGCGATGATCCCGGCGAGCGTCAACAAAGCGGTTACACGGGCCATCAACGGGGTACTCAACAAGCCAAAAAGAGCGTCAGGCCAGAAAGCCTGACTTACGGACGGAGAATCACTCAGGCAGGAAGGGCCTTGCTGTGGCGGGCCCTACGAGTTTCGCCCCGCAAATGATTATAGTCGCCGGAATCGCGAAAAGTACAGGTGAGCGGGTATAAAGAACGCTCCGCCGCCGCTAAGATCGCCTGAATGAATGCCCCCGACGCAACCGATGGCCGAACCGATGAATGATCCGCCCCCCACCGACGGTCTATGGTCGCAGTTCCGCCGAATGATGCCGTGTGCCGAGCGGTGGGCCTACTTCGACCATGCTGCGGTGGCGCCGCTGACGATGCCCGCCCAGGCCGCCTTGACCAATTGGGCCAAGGAGTTTGCCGAGCACGGGGCGGTCAACTGGCCGCAGTGGGCGGCCGAGCTGGAGCACCTTCGCCGCCGCACCGCCGAGTTGCTGCACGCCGACGCCGGCGAGATCGCCCTGATCCACAACACCACCGAAGGAATCAACCTGGTCGCCGAGGGTTTTCCCTGGCAGCCGGGCGACAACGTGGTGATGTTCGACGATGAATTCCCCTCGAACGTTTATCCCTGGATGAACCTGGCGTCGCGAGGCGTGGAGGTCCGCCGCGTGCCCGGCGGCGACCGTCCACAGCTCGACCGGCTGGCGGACGCCTGCGACGATCGCACGCGGATCGTAACGGTAAGCTGGATCGGTTTCGCCAGCGGCTGGCGGCACGACGTGGATCAGCTCGTTGAACTGGCCCACCGGCGCGGCGCGTTGTTGTTTCTCGATGCCATCCAGGGGTTGGGCGTCTTTCCGCTCGACGTGCGGCAAACGGCCGTCGACTTTCTCGCGGCCGACGGGCACAAGTGGCTGCTGGGTCCTGAAGGGGCGGGGCTGTTCTACGTGCGCCGGGAGCATCTCGACCGGCTGCGGCCGCTGGGACTGGGGTGGAACAGCGTGGTGCAAGCTCACGACTTCAGCAAAATCGACTTGCGGCTGAAGCCGACGGCCGGCCGTTACGAGGGCGGCACCTATAACATGCCCGGCCTGTTGGCGTTGGGCGCCAGCCTGGAAATGCTCGACGACTATCCGCCGGAGGCGATCTCGCAGCGATTGCTGGAATTGACCGACGCGATATGCGAGCGGTTGCCCGCGGTGGGAGCGACGGTCACGACGTATCGCGAGCGGGAGCACGCCAGCGGCATTGTGTCGTTCGATCTGCCGGGCCGCAATCTGGCTGAAGTGCGGCGTCAGTGCCGCGAGCGGCAGGTCGTTTTGAGTGCGCGGGGCGGCCGCTTGCGCGTCAGCCCGCATGCCTACAACAACGATGACGACATCGAGCGGCTGATCGAAGCGTTGGGTTCCGCGTGAGAGTCGGCCGTGGTGCTGGTTGTTAAACCGGCCCGTACCGCATAGAATGATGGTCCGATGAGCGAGCTCCATCATGAATGCGGCGTGGCGGCCATTTATCACCTCCCCGGCGAGGGCGTCAGCCCGCTTTGCCCGGAGCAGGGGCCCGACGAAGTTTCGCGGTTGATGCCGCGGATGTTGCTCGACATCCAGAATCGTGGCCAGCTTTCCGCCGGCTTCACCACTTACAATCCGCACCGCAAGAAGCTGATCGACACCTATCGGCAGATCGGCGGCGTGCGCGAAGTGTTCCGCCTCAGCCACGAGGCCAAGGCCGAAAGCCTGATGATGGAGTTCGCCGGCCGGGCGGCCATCGGCCACGTGCGCTATGCCACCTGCGGCGGCAACGACAAAAGCTACGCCCAGCCCTTCGAGCGGCACCATTTGCAGAAGCACAAGTGGTTCGCCTTCGCTTTCAACGGCCAGCTCGCCAACTACCAAGAGCTGCGCCGCGACCTGCTGGGCGACAGCGACAACCATCTGGCCCGCGACAACGACACCGAGATCATCATGCACGAGATCAGCCGCGAGCTGTCGGGCGACCGCCGGCCGGGACTGATCGAAATGTGGCGCAACGTCGCTCGCCGCTTCGACGGCGCCTATAGCCTGGTCTATCTGAACGCTCTGGGCGACCTGCTGGTGGCCCGCGATCCCTTGGGGCTGAAACCGCTGTGTTACGCCTGGGAGCCGCCGCTGTTTGCCGCGGCCAGCGAAAGCGTGGCCTTGCTGAACCTCGGTTTTCAGCCCGAAAGCATCAAGTCGCTGCCGCCCGGCCAGGCCATCGCAATCAGCGACGGGCGGCTGACGATCGAACGGTTCGCCAACAGCCCGCGGCACGCGCACTGCTTTTTCGAGTGGATCTACTTCGCCAACGTGGCCAGCACCATGGACGGCCGCAGCGTCTATCTCTCACGCAAAGCCTTGGGCGAAGAGCTGGCCCGGCTGGAAACCGTGCCCATCGACGAAGACACGATCGTGGTGCCGGTGCCCGACACCAGCAAAGCCGCCGCCGACGCCATGGCCTTTCGTCTGGGCATTCCGTCTTTGGAGGGCTTGATCCGCAACCGCTACACCGGGCGGACGTTCATCGAAGGCTCGAACAATCGCCGCCGCAAAGCCGAAGCGAAATATACTCCGCTCCGCGAAGTGTTGGAAGACAAGCGGGTGATTCTGGTCGAAGATTCGATCGTCCGCTCGACGACGATGAAAGTGCTATTAAGCCGTATTCGCGAGCTGGGCCGGGCGCGCGAAATCCACGTGCGGGTGGCTTGTCCGCCGATCGTCGCGCCCTGCTTCTACGGCATCGACATGTCGACGATCCAGGAACTGTTCGCACCCAAGTTTCTCGAAAACGGCGTGCTGACCGAGGCCGGGCAGGCCCGCATGGCCGACCAGTTGGGCGCCAATTCATTGCGCTATCTGCCCGTGTCATCCATTGTCCGGGCCATCGGCCTGAACACCGATCAGCTTTGTCAGGCCTGCATCACCGGCGAATACCCGACGCCGCGCGGCCAGCAGCTCTATCAGATCGCGCTCGACAACGTCCGCTCCGACGGCCAGCGGACCTACGAGCGGGCGCTGGCCGCGAGGTAGGGTGGGACCAGCGAGCTTGCGAGCGCCGGCCCACCGATTTGAGGCGTCAGGTTTCAGGCGTCAGGCGTCAGGACAAACAACCTGATGCCTGATGCCTGACGCCTGACGATGGTGGGCCGGCGCTCGCCCCGGCGCGTCGCGCACGCCGACAGTCGTTTTGGTCGAACGGGATGGTTGACAGAGCACGGCATCGATTGCCATGCTCACGGCCACGGTTGTTGAGAGGCGGAAACGCTCACGATCTTTAACGTCGATTTGTTCCTCCGGACCAGAGAGGCGGCCCGCGACGCGGAGAACAGCGATGGACAACGCTGCAAGACCTTTCGATCGGCCGATTGCCGGCGCGGTTCCGCTCCGCGCAAAAGGTGCGCAGCGCTCTCCGCTCTCCGGCTCTGCGCCTAGCGCCCCCGGAGAGAGAAGTTCACGAGTTTCGGCCATCTCGCCGCTGCAAACGTGTGTGCGCACGTCTGCGCACGCACCGCGTATGGCCAAACGGCGCTGCCAAGCCGCCGCGTGCGCGCGGCCGAAAGCGCCCCGCTGCGCAGGTCTGCGCATCGGAGACGCCGACCTCATTCCGGCCGCGCGGCCTGGTCGACACTCGGCGGGGCCGACCTCTTACCCAAACCATTGAGGTACAGCCATGATTCTCGCTGCCCGCAATGTTGACTTCCCGCCGCCGAACGCCGAGGGCGATGTCCGCATGGGCTTGCCGGGCGGCGATTGGAGCCGCGACGAACTGGACGCCCGTGCCGCCGCTGGCTGGCGCTGCAGTGCATTCGCGAGTACCTAATTGGCTCCGCCTTCCGCCTCATGGCCGACTGGCCGGATGATGAGGTCGCCGCGTTCATCGGCGCTGCCGCTTCACCATTTGGAAGGCGATGCATACGGCGCGGTGGCACTAGTGATGAAACCGACGCGGCAATCGGTTATGCTAGACTAATTCTTGGAATCCGCCCCTTGCCGGCCGAGTCGACCTCGGTCCCCGCCTGACGATGAATCTCAAAATGTTGCTTCGGTTGTTCTGTCTGGCTTTGCCCCTCGTCGTCGTCGCACAGCACGCCGGCGCCGCGCCGCCCGATTTTCAGCGTGACGTGGAGCCGATTTTCGCCGAACATTGCGCGCAATGCCACGGTGTGGATGCCGCCGAGCGAAAAAGCGGTCTGCGGCTCGACGTGCGCGAAAGCGCCCTGAAAGGCGGCGAGTCGGGCACGCCGGCGGTTGTGCCAGGCCAACCGGGTCAGAGCGAGCTCGTCCGCCGCATCACCTCGACCGATGCCGACGAGGTCATGCCGCCACCCGACCACAACAAAGCGCTGTCGGCCAGGGAGATCGAGACGCTGAAGCAGTGGGTGCTGGACGGCGCCAAATATGAATCGCATTGGGCCTTCACCCCGCCGCAACAGGCGCCGCTGCCGCAGGTGGGCATAACGCACCCGATCGATGCCTTTGTGCTGTCGCGATTGAACGAGCGCGGCCTGACGCTCTCGCCGGCGGCCACGCCCGCGGCGCTGTGCCGGCGGTTGTATCTCGACCTGATCGGCCTGCCGCCGTCGCCCGAACAGTTGGCGGCCTTCGAGCGGCAAGGTTTCGAAGCCACGGTCGACGCGCTCTTGGCCAACGAACGGTTCGGCGAGAAATGGGCCCGACAATGGCTCGATGTGGCCCGCTACTCCGACACCAACGGCTATGAAAAAGACATGCCGCGCGAGCAATGGAAGTGGCGCGATTGGGTCGTCGAGGCGTTCAATGCGGACATGCCTTACGACCGGTTTCTCGTCGAGCAGTTGGCCGGAGACCTGTTGCCCGACGCGACACAACAGCAGGTCATCGCCACCGGCTTTCTGCGCAACAGCATGATCAACGAAGAAGGCGCCATCGTGCCGGAGCAGTTCCGCATGGTGGAGATGTTCGACCGCATCGACTGCCTGGGCAAAGCGGTGCTGGGCCTCACCACGCAGTGCGCCCAGTGCCATTCGCACAAGTTCGACCCGCTGACGCAGGAAGAGTATTACGGCATGTTCGCCTTCCTGAACACGTCGTACGAAGCCCAGTCGTGGGTCTACACGCCGGAGCAAGAGCGGCAGATCGCTGACATTCACCGCGGCATTCACGAGGCCGAGGAGCGGTTGCGGGCAGAGCGGCCGCAATGGCAACAGGATCTGGCGGCATGGGAGAAATCGCTGCTCGAAAAAGAGCCGGCCTGGGAGCGGCTGATCGCCACGGAACTGGGATCGATTAGCGGCCTGAACCATCCCACGCAGGACGCCGACCAGTCGCTGTTGATGATCGGCCACCCCAGCGCCGATGTGTTCATGATCGCCGCGCCGGCGCTCGACGGAGTGACCGGATTGCGTCTGGAGGCGCTCACGCATCACGACCTGCCGCACAGCGGACCGGGCCGCAGCCGGCTGGGCACCTGGGGAATGAACGAGTTGGAAGCGTTCGTCAAGAAGACCGACGACAAAGATTGGCAAAAGCTGAAGCTGGTCAACGCTACCGCCGACTTTTCGCAGCCCGAACAGAAGCAGGCCGATGTCAAGAAGGCGAGCGGGCCGGTCGCTTTTTTGATCGACGGCAAAGATGAAACCACCTGGGCCGCCGACCGGGGCGTCGGCCGGCGAAACCAGCCGTCGGTGGCGGTGGTGCAGTTCGAGCAGCCGCTGCAATTCCCGGCCGGCACGCAGTTGAAGCTCGCCTGGCGGCAGAACGACATGCTGGGCTGCTGCCGGTTCAGCATCACGCGGCAGGCGGCTCCCTCCGCGCCGGCGGTCAGCCACGCCGCCATGCTGGCCCTGGCGACTCCTGCCGCCTCGCGAACCATTGAAGAGAACATCGCCGTCTTCGCGGCCTGGCGCAGCGGCCTGACCGAAGCCAAGCCGATCAACGACGAGATCGACGCTCTGTGGAGCAAGTTCCCGCAGGCCGCCACATCGATCCTGCACATGGCCGAGCAAGAACCCGACCGGCGCCGCAAGACCTATCTTCTGGACCGCGGAAACTGGGACCAGCCGTTGCGTGCCGTCGAGCCTCACACGCCGGCGGCCTTTCATTCCTTCGCCGACGATCTGCCGCGCAATCGGCTCGGCTTCGCGCGTTGGCTCACGGATGTGCGTTCGCCGCTCACGGCGCGCGTGGCCGTCAACCGCGTTTGGCAAGCGATCTTCGGCATGGGGCTGGTGGAAACGTCCGAGGATTTCGGAACGCGCGCACCCGTGCCGGAGTATCGTGAGCTGCTCGATTGGTTGGCCGTCGATTTCATGCGGAACGGTTGGAGCCAGAAGCGTCTGATCCGTACGATCGTGACCAGTGCCGTTTATCGTCAAAGTTCGGCGGCGTCGGCGGAGCTGGTCGAGCGCGATCCGCGCAACGTCTGGCTGGCGCGTGGGCCGCGGTTCCGCGCCGATGCCGAGGTGGTGCGCGACATCGCACTATGCGTGTCGGGGCTGCTCACGCAGAAGCTGGGCGGTCCGAGCGTCATTCCGCCCGTGCCGCAGAACGTGCTCGACTACAACTTCACGTATCCGGCCTATTGGAAGCCGGCGGAAG
>DATLUO010000239.1 GCA_035533075.1 Pirellulales bacterium
CGGCGATGCGGGAGTACACACCTTCAGCGCCACGCTGAAGACCGCCGGCACGCAGTCGATCACCGCCTCGTATGGCACGGCCACCGGCAGCGAGACGCAGATCTCGGTCACCCCGGCGGGGGCCAGCCATTTCGCGGTCAGTGCGCCGGCGGGCAGTACGGCGGGCAGCGCGTTGAGCGTTACCGTGACCGCTCTCGATCCCTACAACAACACGGCCACCGGCTATGCCGGCACGGTTCATTTCACGAGCAGCGACGGCCAGGCCAGTCTGCCCGGCGACTATACGTTCACCGCGGGCGACGCGGGCCTTCACACCTTCACCAGCGGCGTCACGCTTAAGACGGCCGGCAGCCAAACGGTCACCGGCACCGACACCGTCACCGGCTCGATCAACGGCAGTGCGACCGTGGGCGTTACCGCGGCCGCCGCCAGCACGATGATCGTGTCCGGCTTCCCGTCACCGATCACTGCGGGGGCGTCGGGCAGTTTCAGCGTCACGCTCAAGGACGCTTACGGCAACGTGGCCACCGGATACACGGGCACGGTCCACTTCACCGGTAGCGACGCCAAGGCTGTATTGCCGGCGAATTACACCTTCACCAGCGCCGATTACGGTAAGCACACTTTCAGCGCCACTCTGAAGACGGCCGGGACGCAGTCGATCACGGCCACTGACACCGTGTCGGCCAGCCTGCACGGCAGCGACAGCGGCATCACCGTGAAGTCCGCGGCGGCGAGCAAGTTCATCCTCGTTGCTCCGAGCAGCGTACAGCCCGGTGTGCCCTTCAGCCTGACGGTCGAGGTCGAGGACGCTTACGGCAACATCGTCACCGGCTATGTCGGTACGATCCACTTCAGCAGTAGTGACAGTCGGGCCAAGCTGCCCGCCAACTACAGCTTCAAGGCGGGCGACGCCGGCATACACACCTTCACCGGCCTGGTGTTGCGGAGGGCGGGAAACCAAACCATCACGGTGACCGACACGCACAACACGAGCATCACCGGCAAGACGGTGGTGGACGTGCTATAGCGTGCCCGGAACGGGCGTGATTCGCTGGGAATGGCGCCCTCGGCTATCTCCAAGGATAAATGAGTGACGTTAGCCGCATTTCATCAGCCATCGAAGAACGACGTGAGGAGGGATAAACCGGTGCCCCACGAGAAGCCGTCGCGCCGCGTCCGCATCCCGCGCCGAACATGTCTGATTATCGGTTTGCCGGCGGTGCTGATTGTCTATTCGCTGGTCCTGGGCCTGCTGCCGTGGGCCATGTCGTTGGTCGCACCCCGGCTCGGTTGGTCTCAAACAGGACCATCGGCGCTGAACGTACTGGGATTGTTTACCGTCGCTGCCGGGGCCGTGGGGCTCATCTGGGTATTCAGCGTGATGCTAGCTCAGCTCCCCAAACTCCCGGAAGTGGTGGAGTTGGATGAAGGAGAGCGCCTTTGGTCGGCGACCTCACGCGTGCTTATCACGCACGGGCCGTTTGCGTTCTCGCGGAACCCGATGTTCCTCTGCGGGTTGATTTGCTTACTCGGCTGGGCGCTCTTTTACGGGAGCATACTCATCTTCGTCGCCGCCCTGGCCGGCTGGACATTTTCAAATTTCCTCAAGGTGCCGCAGGAAGAGCGCGGTCTGGAAGCGCGCTTCGGTGATGAGTATCGAACGTATAAGGCACGCGTGCCCCGCTGGATCGGCCACCCGAAACGACGTTAAGAGACTTGCAGCGCTTAATTTGCCAGAGAAAAATCCAAGTGGCAATTGTACCATATCACAATTGGAACGTTTTATGTCGATCGCATCCACCTTGCCAACCGCGGAACTGAACCGCGACGGCGGCCCGTCCGCCACAGAGCAAAGGCCCACCGCCGTCGAATTCCATTACTCGCAGAGCGATAGGTTCGTGTCGCTACTGCACCAATTGAACGCATCGCTGCTGGTGACCACCTACCAGGCGAACAAACTGCTGGTGGTTCGGGCGGCAGGGGCCGGACTTTCCACACTCGTTCGCACGTTCGATCAACCGATGGGCCTGGCGTTGGCCGGACGACGCTTGGCGCTGGGCACGCGCAACCAGATCTGGTTCTTGCGCGACGCACCGGACATTGCGCCGCGGATTGAACCGGCCGGCATGCACGACGCTTGCTTCTTGCCGCGCACCTGCCATGTGACCGGCGACATTCGCTGCCACGAGATCGCCTGGGTCGGCGACGAACTGTGGATCGTCAACACACGCTTCTCCTGTCTCTGTACTTTCGATCCCGATTACAGCTTTGTGCCGCGCTGGCGGCCGCCCTTCGTGACCGCGTTGGCGGCCGAAGACCGCTGCCATCTCAACGGGCTTGTCATGGAAAACGATCGGCCGCGATACGTCACGGCGCTGGGCGAGACCGACACGCAGGGCGGCTGGCGGCCGAACAAGGCCAAGGGCGGCTGCCTCATCGGCGTGCCCAGCGGCCAGATCGTGGCCCGTGGCCTCTCCATGCCGCATTCGCCCCGGCTGCACGACGGACGCCTGTGGGTGCTGGAATCAGGCACCGGTCGCCTGCTGCTCGTCGATCCCGCCACCGGCCTTCGCGAAACCGTGGCCGAAGTGCCCGGCTTTGGCCGCGGCCTCGCCTTTGCCGGGCACTACGCCTTCATCGGTCTCTCGAAGATCCGCGAGACCTCCACCTTCGGCGGCCTGCCGATCGCCGAGCGGTTGAACGAGCTGAAGTGCGGCGTAGCGGTGGTCGACCTACGAATCGGTGAAGTCGTCGGCATGCTGGACTTTCACACAGCCGTGGAAGAAATCTTCGACGTGCAACTTTTGCCCGGCCTGTGCTTCCCCGAGGTGATCGGTTTTCAAAAAGAGGCCGTCCACCACACGTTCGTGGTGCCACGCGAACAACATTTGTCTGGTTGAGGCGTGCCATTCCCGATTTCATCAAGGCGAAACGGACCTCGCAGACCCGCCAGCTCGACGTCGCCGGTCGCCACGTCGAACTGCCACGCGCTATCGAAATCGGCCATTTGCAAGCTGCGCGGTCGTTCCCTTCGAAAACGCCCACGCTATACTGAATGCCGCGGCGCCGGGAAGCCGTCGGATGGTTTGTATTCGCCCACCCCCCCTAAAAAGGATCCGACCATGATCAGACACACTACCTTCTTGTCGGCGTTGATTGCGTTGGCCGCTGTTTCGACGGCATCGCCGGCCGAGTTGCTCAAGGGACTCGACCAGCAAGGCCAGCCCGAACTCAAGTTCGCCGGGCCAATGGCCTTCGGTCCCGACGGCATTTTGTTCGTCGGCGATCCCATGAGCGCCGCTGTGTTCGCCATCGACACCGGCGAACGCCAGCGCGTGGGCGGCGGAGCGATCAACGTGTCCGCCGTCAATCAGCAGATCGCCGCCGTGCTCGGCTCGTCGGCCGACCAGGTGCTGATCAACGATCTGGCGGTCAACCCGCTTTCCGGCACGGCTTATCTGAGCGTCTCGCGCGGCCGCGGGCCCGATGCGCTGCCCGTCATCCTGCGTGTGGGCGCCGACGGCAAGCTCTCGGTCGTGGCCCTCGACAAGGTGCGCTACGCCAAGGCCCCGTTGCCCAACGCTCCCGACGCCGGCGCGAAGGACCGGCGCGGCAACAGCCAGCGGCAAGAGTCGATTACCGATTTGGCCTACGTCGACGGGCGGGTAGTCGTGGCCGGGCTTTCGAACGAAGAATTCTCGTCGAATCTCCGCACGATTCCATTTCCCTTCACCGCCACCGATGCCGGAACGAGCGTCGAGATTTATCACGGGTCGCACGGCCAGCTTGAAACGCACGCGCCCGTGCGGACCTTTGTGTCGTACACGATCAACGATCAGCCGACGTTGCTGGCGGCCTATACCTGCACGCCGCTGGTCAAGGTGCCGCTGGTGGAGCTGAAGCCCGGCAAGAAGGTACGGGGAACCACGGTGGCCGAACTGGGCAACCATAATCGCCCGCTCGACATCATCGTCTATGAGAAAGACGGCAAGGAGTACCTGCTGATCGCCAACAACGCCCGCGGCGTGATGAAGCTCGCCGCCGAGCAACTCGGCGACGCCGACGGCATCAGCTCGCGCGTGCCCGACAAGGCGGGCGTGGGCTACGAAACAGTCGAGAACCTCAAGGGCGTGCAGCAGCTCGACAAGCTCAACGACAAACAGGCGTTGCTGTTGATCGAGGCTTCGCCCGGCGTGCTCAGCTTGCAAACGGTGCCGTTGCCGTAGGCGGCCAGCTTGTCATGTGCGTTAAAATGCCAAACCGAGGCGCAAGCGGGGTAAGGCTGCTGCTCTGCCTCGCTTGCGCTTCGGGTTTGTGCGGACGACCGGCTGCTGCGGCCGAAGGAGCGAAACCGACGCTTTCGCTTGCCACCGACGCCGAGCGCCGCAGCGTCTTCGAGCTGAGGGGACTCAGGGCCGACGACGTCGCGTCGCTATCGCAAAAGCTCGAAAAGCACTTCGCCGTCTATAGCGTGCTGGATGCAGAAATCGCCGATCAGCCACCGCTGGCCGGCCGCTATGAGCACGTCGGCGGAACCATCCGGTTCACGCCGCGGTTTCCGCTTCAGCCGGGCATGCGATATCGGGCCGTTTATCGTGCCGGCGGCGGTGTGGCGAACGACGGGGCTGGTCTGACCGAAGTGTTCGTTGTTCCGGCGGCCGCCGCACGGCCGGCGTCGCGCGTGGCGGCGGTCTATCCCAGCGCGGCCACCTTGCCTGAGAATCAGCTTAAGTTCTACCTTTACTTCACGGCGCCGATGAGCCGCGGCGGGGCATATCAGCGTCTGCGGCTGCTCGACGGACAAGGCAAGCCGGTCGATCTCCCGTTTCTGGAACTGGCCGAAGAACTGTGGAATCCGGCCGGCGACCGGCTGACTTTGCTGCTCGACCCCGCCCGCGTCAAGCAGGGTCTTGCACCGCGCGAGGAAGTCGGTCCCGTGCTTGTGGCGGGCCGGCGTTACACGCTCGTCGTGTCTCGTGATTGGCCCGACGCCGCCGGTCATCCGCTCATGGCTGAGTTTCGCAAAGATTTTCAGGTCGCCCCTCCGGACGAAACATGCCCCAGTCCACGAACGTGGCGCCTGGCAATTCCGCGGCCGGCGACGCGATCGGCGCTCATCGTCCAGTTTGGCGAGCCGCTCGACCGGGCACTGCTGGCGCGGATGTTGTGGGTGGACGACGGCCAGGGCCGGCGCGTGCCGGGCGAAATCGAAATTGGCAGCGGCGAAGCAAGCTGGTGTTTTCGTCCTGAACGTCCGTGGCGGCCCGGCCGTTACAAGTTGATGGCCGATGCGCTCTTGGAAGATCTTGCCGGCAACAGCATCGCGCGCAAGTTCGAGCTCGACGCTCGGCGGGCCGCGACGCCGGTGCGCGAGGCTGAAACCGCCAGCGTGGAATTCGAGATCGGCCCCAGGCAGTAAGTCGGCGATTGCGGACGCCGCCCCCCTCCTACCCGCCCGCCGGCTCGCGGACAAAGTTGACCGACGGTTCGCCGCCTTTGCCGGTGAGTTCCGGCGGCAGATAGTGGACGGCCTCGCGCGGCCGCTCCGGCATGCGGAAGTTGTCGCCCTTTTGCCAGATCGGACGCCGCTCGTCGATGCCGCCGAACTCCCGCACGCCCGCCACGCGGCATGGGAACCAATAGCCCCGGCCCTCGCGGTCCTGAAGATAAAACTCCGGATAGCAGTATTTCGGCACCCACACGGTCCGGGCAGGTATCTCGCTCACGCGGCAGAGCGCGATGAATAGCCAGCAGAGTCCTTCGTGATTACTGGCCTTGTCGCGAAGCGTTTGATAGGCACTCGGTTGCGTCTGTTTGTCGCGCGGTTCGATGTTCTTTCGCACCCAATCGAAAATCACCTCCACTCGCTCCCAGTCGGTCGCGGCCGACGACTGCTGCAAGATGTTCTTGGCCAAGGCCTTGATCTTGCCGTGTTGGGTCTCGATGCCGGGGCTGGGTCCGAGATGAATCCGCACGTCCTTCGGCAGTTTTTTGGGGCTGACTTTGAGCAGGTCCGAGGTGTTGCCGGGCGGCAACAGCGGGTGCCGTGTGATCTCGACCGTGACCAAGACGGGTGCGTCGTCTCCGGCGGGTAGCCGGTCGATGGTCACAACCAGTTGCTTGACGGTGTCGATCATGCGGTCGGTAACCACGGCCAGCGGCGAGAAGTTTTCGTTCAGTATCCGCACCTCCTGTTCCGGCCAGTCGCCTGGCAGCGTGAAGCTGCCCACCATTCCGCCGCACGGTCCCGATTTGGCCGTGACGACCAGGCCGATCTTCCACTGTTCGACCGCTTTTTCGGGTGAAATCTTGGGGCCGTTGTCCTGGCGGCCTTCCGAAACAACCTGCGCCGCACTTGTTGCGGTGAGAGCAAAGACGCCTGTGAGGCAAAGCAAGAGTCGCATCGTCGCCATCCACGAAACCTAGGAACGGAAAACGCCGTACCTTCTAGTGTAATTCGCGACTCGGCCGAGTGTGCCCTCGAATTTCCAATTCCCGGTCTACGGTCCAGCGTCTACCATCCGCCCGATGCCGTTGGATCCGGCCGCGCCCCGCGGTATGGTATGCGGACACAGCCAAACGGAGCGACAGACATGAAAACCATGCGGGCGTTGGTCAAGAAGCACGCCAGGCCGGGATTGTGGATGGAGGAAGTGCCGCTGCCTGAGATCGGCATCAACGACGTGCTGGTCCAGGTTTTGCGCACCGGCATCTGCGGCACCGATGTACACATCTACAACTGGGACGCCTGGGCACAGAAAACGATACCCGTGCCGATGGTCGTGGGACACGAGTTCGTCGGCCGCATCGTGGCGGTCGGCGGCAACGTCAGGGATTTTCACGCGGGCGAAATCGTCAGCGGCGAAGGGCACGTCGTCTGCGGGCACTGCCGCAACTGCCTGGCGGGCCGGCGACATCTGTGCAAAGACACGAAGGGCGTGGGCGTCAACCGGCCCGGAGCGTTCGCCGAATACCTGTCGCTGCCGATGACCAACGTCTGGGTCCACGATCCATCGATCCCGCGCGACGTGCAGTCGATCTTCGATCCCTTCGGCAACGCCGTCCACACGGCCCTCTCGTTCGACGTGCTGGGCGAAGACGTGTTGATCACCGGGGCCGGGCCGATCGGCATCCTGGCGGCGGCGGTGGTGAAGCACGCCGGCGCCCGATATGTGGTCGTGACCGACGTCAATCCCTACCGACTGGAACTCGCCAGGCGAATGGGGGCCACGCTGGCGCTCGACGTGCGCAGCGAAACGGTTGCCGAGGCCCAAAAGCGGTTGGGCATGAAAGAAGGCTTCGACGTGGGCCTGGAGATGTCGGGCAACCCGCAGGCCTTCCGCGACATGCTGGCCAATATGTGCCACGGCGGCAAGATCGCCATGCTCGGCATTCCGGAACGGGAGATGTCGATCGATTGGACGACGGTGGTCTTCAACATGCTTACGATCCATGGCATTTACGGCCGGGAGATGTACGAGACGTGGTATAAGATGACCGTGATGTTGCAATCGGGCCTCGACATTACGCCGGTCATCACGCACCGTTTTGCGGCCGAGGAGTTCCAGCAGGGGTTCGATGCCATGCTCTCGGGGCAGTCGGGCAAGGTAATTCTGACGTGGCGAGAGGGGTAGGGCGTTTGTCCGTTGTCCGTCGTCAGTTGCCTGACGAAACAACGGACCACGGACTACAGCCAGAGATGCAGCCTTCCGTCGAGCATGTCGGGCAGGGCGGCGGCCACGTGCTGCCGCACCTGGTTCTGATGATAGCGCGTGCTGAAGTGCGAGGCCACGATCAGCTCGTTGCGGAAGCGTGCCCGACGCTCGATCAAGTCGTCGAGGTGGATATGGCCGAACTTGTGGATTTTGTCTTTGCGATGGCGCGGGGCCACAAAGGTCAGCTCGGTGATCAGGATTTGGGCCTCGAACATCGCCGGGCAATTGTCGAGACCCTCCGGCGAGCTGTCGCCGAGATAGGCCACGCGCGGCAAACGCCGCTCTTCCGTGACCTCGGTGCCCGACTGCCGCAGGTCGCGAATCTGGTCGCCTGAAAGCTGCACATACTCCGGCTTCAGCTTTCGCCGCCGCTCCCACACGACGAAGCCCAACGACGGCACCGTGTGCTTCGTCGGCGAGACCGTGACCACCAGTTCGCGCGACAGCTCGATCTCGTCGCCCGGCTTCGTCGGCACGAGCGAGCACGGCATGCGGCCCCGGTCGAGCCGCGTGAAGAGCTTCAGGATTCGCTCGACGTGGGGCACCGCCTCTTCGGGCAAATAGATCGTGGGCGGCTCCATCTTCATCATCCGCCGGCGGGCCACGTAGACCGGCAGCGCGGCGATGTGATCGAGGTGCGTGTGCGAGACCAGCCAGGTGCCGGTGCCCATGAACGCCCACGGCTGGGCGCCCAGGTCGAAGCCGATCTTAAGCTCCGGCACGCGCCAATACGTTTGCACGGCGGCGCGCGAGTAGCCCTCGATCGTGAGGCCCTTGTGGACCAGCGTTTTGAACGGCAGATTGTTGACCATGTTGTCCTATCAGTGTAGAGACGCGCATCCGGCCGACAAGTTCACTCTTCATCACCATCACCGGTCGCAGGCGACGCATGATCGTAATTGTCGATCTCGGCGGGGTCGAGCGAGGCGCCGGCTTCGTCGCCGGGAAGCAGCCAAATCTCGGCGTGCAGCTCCTGCTGCTCGGCACGCACGCTATGGTGCCGCACCAGTTCCAGCACCGCCAGAAACATGCCGATCAACGCCGACTTGTGCATGCCGGTCTCGAACAGGTCGCCCAGTGCCACGCGGCCGGCCTGCCGCAGCCGGTCGTGAATCCGCTCCATGTAGACGTGGATCGGCGTCTCGTCGTAGATGATGTTCGAGGGCGGGCTGGTCTGATACTCGCGCATGATCCGGCCGAACGCGCTCACCAGGTCCCACAACTCCAGTTCTTGGATCGGCTCGTCGGCCAGGTCGCGTCGCCGGTCGCGCAGCTCGCCGGCCCGCCGCGGAAAGCGCTCTTGCCAGGCCCGGCTGCGCTCTTCCAGCATGCTGGCGGCGTCCTTGAACTGCTTGTATTCCAACAGTCTGCGCACCAGGTCTTGCCGCGGATCTTCGACCGCCTCCTCCTCTTCGCCGCCGCGCGGCAGCACCATCCGCGACTTGATCTCGATCAGCGTGCTGGCCATCTCCAAAAAGTCGCCCACGGCGTTCACGTCGAGCTGTTCCAGCACCGAGAGATGCTTGAGATACTGCTCCGTGATCATGGCGATGGGAATGTCGACGATTTCGACCTCGTGCTTGCGCACCAGATAAAGCAACAGGTCGAGTGGCCCGCGAAAGATGTCCAGGTCGATGCGAAAATCCATGCCCTACAGCGGCCGCTGCCCCCAGGGAATCGGCATCGTCGGCGGCTGGCGATGACGCTCGCGGCGCTCGTCTTTTGGCCGCCCGTGAAAATACTGCACGAACCGCACGAGTTGCTTGACCGCCTCGTCGTAAGCCTGCCGCCCTTTCTCGGCCGTGGCCAACTCCGCCTCGCCGAGCACGCCCGTCTCCGAGTAGCTGCTGGTCCACGAGACCACCGTGGCAGGGCCGGCGGCAAACAGATCGACCCAGTTGAACGGGCTCTGGTCGGCGTTGAAGCTGATCGTGCCGTTCTTGATCTTGTCTTTGCGAACGTTGTCTCCGTCGAGATATAGATAAAGCGAGGTCTCCAGCTCGCAGGCATGGGCGCAGCCGCCGGGGAACTTGCTCTGTCGCCAGCGGGGCAAAAACTCCTTATCGACGGTGAGAAGCTGCCACCAGGCCGCCAGCACGCACTCGGCGTCGGTCTCCAGGTTCGTGCGGCGGGCCACCAAGTCGAGGTTCGGCATGTTCGAGCCATGCCCGTTGAGGAGCACGATCTTTTTGAAACCGTGATAGGCGAGCGACTTGGTGATGTCGAGCACGTGGTGCATGAAGTGCTCGAAGTCGTTGTTGATCGTGCCGGGAAAGTCCATCACGTGCCCGGTGTAGCCGTAGGCGACCGTGGGAAGCACGAGCACCTTGTCCGCCACCTGCCGGCCGGCGCCGCGGGCGATTTCGGTCGGGCAAATCAGATCGACGTCGAGCGGCAAGTGCGGGCCGTGCTGCTCGACCGCCCCGCAGGGCACGATGCAGACCTTGCCCAGCTCGATGGCGTCGTTGATTTCGGGCCAAGTCAGTTTTTCGTAGCGGTATTCGGTTTGAGCGCGAGACATGGGTGAACGAACGAAGGATGGTGGTTGGTGGCGGTCATTGTAGCGTTTTCCTGAGCCGCTAACTGAAGAACACTTTCTCGGCCGTTCTTCGCAGCAGCCATTCACGGTCGCCCTTGCTCAGGTCTTCGAGCCGGTCGCGGACCAGGGCGATTGAATCCGCGTAAGTGTGCCCCTGCTGCACCTGATACGGGCAATCGGTGGCCCACATCAGCCGCTCGGGGCCGAACGCATCCAGCAGCTTGCGGATCATCGGCAGCAGGTCGAGATAGGGCGCCTTCTTCGCACCCAATGCGTAAAAGGCCGAAACCTTGACGAACGTGCGCGGACGGCGGGCCAGCCGGCAAAGGGCGGCCACGTCCCCGGCGCGGATCTGGCCGTCGACGCCGACGCGGCCGAAATGGTCGATCACCACCGGCGTCTCCGGAAACTTCGCGCAGTTGGCGTCGATCGCCGCCAGCGCGTCGGGGTTGACCAGGTGGCACATGGCCAGCCCCTCCTCGGCGCCGCAACGCCACATCGCCTGCATGCCTTCGCCGTTCAGCCAGCGGTCGACCGGCAAGTTGCGCGGATAAATGCGAAAACCGCGCACGCCTTTGGCCTTCAGCCGGCGCATTTCGGCGGGCGGGTCGTCGGCCGAATCGTCGATCACGGCCACGCCCGAAAAAGTGCCGGGGAAGCGGTGCATCGTGTCGAGCATGTAGGAATTATCGAAGCCGTAGAAGCTCATCTGAATGAGCGCGACCCGTTCGACGCCGCAGGGCCGGGCATGCTCGAAAAGCTGCTCCGGCGTAAAGCTCGGCGGCTTCATCTCCTCGCGGCGAAAACCGGCGGCCAGCGGATAGCGCTCGGTATCCGGCGTCCAGACATGGACGTGCGCGTCGATGGCGCCCGGCTTGGGGTCGTCTTTGGACGCGGCGGCCCGTGCCAGCGCGTGCGTCAGCCGCGTGCCGGAGGCCAGCAGCGTGGTGCCGGCCAAGGCCGCCGTTTGGAGCCACTGGCGTCGGGAAGCAGTTTGCATCAATCGGTCCTCTCTAAAATTGTTCCCCCTATCCTAAAGCCGGCCAGCGCGGTTCGCGAGACCCGCGCCTAATATGAGGTAACTCAGCCGCGGTAGCGGACGTCGTGAGACCTCCGGCAGTCGCAGATCAGCACGCTTCGCGCAGGGCATCGACCACCACTTCGTGCCAGTTTGGCGGCTTGTCGGGTCGGTCGCAACGCGCCGCCCCTGATTCCTCGTGTTCCATCGAAGACGCGCAACTCGCCGCCTCCAATTCCTCGCGTTCCATCGAAGGTGCGCAACTCGCCGTCTCCAATTCCTCGTGTTCCATCGAAGGTGCGCAACTCGCCGCCTCCGATTCCTCTCTCCTTCCCTCCTTCCCTCCGTCGCTCCGTCTCCCCCTCTCTCCCTCCCCGACCACCCTGAGCTCCCACGGCTTGGCCCTCAGCGTCGTTCCTTGGCTGGCCGCCACCGGCGGCACCCAGCGCATTTCCCAGCCGCCGCTGAAGCCGGTCTTATGCGAGTGGATTCCCAATTCGGCCGCGGCACGCAGCAGGGTGCCCTTGGAAAAACCGTTCTTCATGCCCTCCTGATACAACTCGTCGGAGGGCATGGGCCCGGCGGCGAGCGCTTCTTTGATCCAGGCCATCGCCGCATTCCGCACGCGGCGGCGGTCGCTGTTATGGGCGCTGGGCAGCAGCGCCTCGGCCAGTTCCGGCGCGGGATCGTCGCAATGCCAGCGGATGCGCCCATCGACCAATTCGAACGAGCGTCCCGGCGCCGCCGCATCGGGCGCCAGGTTGTTCTTCACCGGCAAGAACCACCGCCTGGCGCTTTGGCTATACGCGGGCGGGGGTGATTTTGGATTTTCGATTTTGGATTTTGGATTGCCACGTGTTCCCTCTCCCTCCGGGAGAGGGTTAGGGTGAGGGCCTTGGTCCAATTTGCAATTTGCATTTTGCAATTCGCAATTCGCAATTCCCCCCCTTCCTCCTGAGCCCTCCGTCTCTCCGTCGCTCCGTGTCTCCCTCGCTCCCTCCCGGTCCTTGACCACCGTCCACACCACGCTGGCCGCCTGCGACAGCCGGCTGAGCTGCCGCGTGGTGATGCGTCCCTCGACGCTCAACTGCATCCGCACCAGCACGACGATCGCCAGGCGCAGCGAGCGGGCCAGCTCGTTCAGCCGCTGGATCACGCGGGCCAGGGCGGCGGCAGAAAGCATATTGCCGGGCTTGCCGAACCAGCCGTCGACATCGTCGATCACCAAGAGCCGGGCGGCCCGAGGTGATGGAAGGTCATCACGGTCGAGGTTGATCTGGGCCGGCAGGATGCCGCTCGTTGGGTCGCCCGCCCCTTGGAGCGTGTGGTAGAGAATCGCCATCCGCTCGTCGAGGATGTCGTCGCTCGGTTTCCGCCGCCGGTCGTAAAACCCCGTCGGTTCGAGCGCGGCGAGCGCCACGCGTCGGGCGTCGCCTTCGGCCTGATCGAGCCGCCAGCGCAGCAGCTCCGGCCGCTCATCGCCGGCGGTGGCCAGCACCACACGATGTTCCAGCTCACGGGCGACATCGGCGGCGATTTGGCAGCCGATGAAGGTTTTGCCCGCTCCCGGTTCGCCGGCCACGACGGTGACCGCCTCGTCGGCGATCACATTTTCGACCAGCCAGCTTGTCGGCCGGCCGCTCACTCGGCTGAGCGCATCGACCGTCACGCCGCTTTTGGCCAAGGCCGCATCGTGCTCTTCATCTCCCGCGATCCACTTCGGATCGCCGACTTTTTTCTCGCGATAGTAGCCCATGGAAGTCCTCCCGATTTTGGATTTTCGGTTTTGGATTTTGGATTGACTTGTCGTTCGTTTTTCGGTCGTGCCGGCCAAGAATTCCAGAACGGTCGGCGCCTGCGTCCGCCACTGACCACTAACCACTAACCACTAACCACTAACCACTAACTATCCGCCCGGACTGGCTTGGGTTGTGCCGGGAACGGTTCGTGTCTTCCCGCGTTGTACGGGCAAAGTGGCTTGGGTTGTGTTCGCGACAAACCGGCTGAACCGCACGATTCAACGTAACTAGCTAATCAGCAAGTGGTTGCGCCGTTTTTGCATGTTTGCACGGCATCGTGGGAAACGCGGCGGTGGCGCCGAATGGCGACAAGGTTACACCGGCATTCGGGCTTTTTTCGCGCCGCAACGACTTGCCAACCGGCCCGGCATCGCCCCATATTCCACGAATGGTGAAACTCGGCCAAACAGTGAAACGGACCCGATTCGTGCAGCACGCCGCCAGGCACGGGCTCGATGAACTTGGAAGAGAAACCGGCGCTTTCCGGATTCTGAAGGCCGGCTTCGGGGCCCGCTTTCCGCGACGCACCGGGCAGGAGTGGGACCTCGTGCTTCACTTGCAGCCAAGCCTCCGCGCTCCGATCGTTCAGCAGCCGGCGAATTCGCGCGCCGACTGCGCGGACACCAACCCGAAGCGTAAGCGAGGTAGGTCCGTCGCTACTCCTCGCTCACGCTTCGGGTTTGCGCGGGCCGCTGAACAATCCGGGCGAGACGAGCCGTTGACCCTGTTGGTCGAGTGCCGGGAGCATCTTTCGCCCAAAACGGCGCTGGAGCTGCTCGACGCCTCTCGGCCGCCGAGCGCTGCCACGCTGCTGTTGTTCAGCCCGGCCATATCGCCGCGGGTGGCCGAAATCTGCCGCCAGCGGCAGGTGGGCTATCTCGATGCGGCGGGCAATTGTCTGTTGCGCGCGGAGGGTCTTTACATCGAGCGGCGGGGCCGCGGCAACGTGCGTCCCGACACGCGGCCCATCCGCCGGCTGTTTTCGCCGAAGGCCAGCCGCGTGACGCGCGCCCTGTTGACGGAGCCTGCCAGGCGGTGGCAAGTTCAAGCGCTGGCGGCGGCGGCGCGGGTCAGCCTGGGACTGGTCTCGAAAGTGAAGCAAACGCTGCTCAGCGAGGGTTATGCCGTCGAGCGCGATCGGCTGCTCTCGCTGTGCGGTCCGCGGGCCCTGCTCGACGCCTGGGCACGGGCCTACGCTCCGCGCGTCGAGCCGGTTCGCTTGCGGGTGCCCGGCGACACGATGGGTGTTGCCGTTGCCCGCTGGCTGGAAAGCAATTCCGTGCCTTACGCTCTGACGCAATTGGCCGGAGCAGGGCGAACGACGGGGGCGGTCGAATTCGAAGACCTTGTTTTTTGGGTCGCTCCGCTGCCGCCGTCGGCCTGGACCGACTTTCAGCGGCTTACCGGCGGCGAGCGGGTCGAATCGGGCGAGAATGTGGTCCTTTGGCAGACCGGCGACGCGTCGGTGTTCGACGGCGCGCGGCCGCTGGGCAGTCCGCCGCTGGCGACCGTCTCGCCGCTGCAGCTCTATCTAGACCTGCAGCTTCTGGACGGCGGCGGCCAGCCGGCCGAGGCGGTCTACGAGCAGCAGCTCACGGGGAGGTTTCGGCAGATGACAGCACCGGACGCCACGAGTGCGCGGGACGATGTCTAAATGCCAACAGGATTGCTCACCGTTTCTTGCAGCCTCCGCCGGCAGATACGATGATCCACGGCGGTTTTACGGCATAACACCGGACGGCAATGGCTTCGCCCTGTTGAAAACGGTGGGTTGGAAGGCGCCTAGCGGCTTGCTGATGCAAGGATAGTCGCATAAAATCGACATATTCCTCGGTGAAGTTCGGCTTTTCAGCGAGCGAATGGTTATCCTCGGGAAGTCGAGCGCGCGGGCCTTTTTTCTCGTATCGAGGCGATGATGACCAGAGTTGCTATCTTGCGCGAACCTGACGAGGGCGGGGCCGTGCGGTATCGGGCCATTGCGGGCGAACAACAGTCCGTTGGAAACACGGCGGGCGAGGCACTCGACGCGATCTCCGCGCAGCTTCCCGCGGATAAGAAGGGCACTCTGGTGGTCGTGCAGAACCTTCAGGCAGATCAGTTTTTCACGAAAGAACAGCGCACGCGTCTCGATGATCTCATGACTCGCTGGCGCGCGGCCCGCGACGCGGGTGCTGCCCTTTCTGCGATCGAACAAGCCGAACTCGATCATCTGGTGCAGGAGGAGGTTGTCGCGGCAGGACGGCGCGCGGCCGCACTGAGTGACGAGTTGGATCAGTGAATCCGCACTACCCTGCCGTTGCCGAGCGGGCTGGTCACCGTTGTGAATACTGCCGCGCGCCCGAGGCTGTCTTCAACTTTCCGTTTGAGGTCGAACACATCATCCCGCCCGGGGCCGGTGGCGCGGACGCCGATTTGAACTTGGCACTGGCCTGTCGCGCGTGCAACATTTGCAAGAGCAATCATACCCGGGAAGCCGACCCCGACTCCCACCTGCTGGCCGATCTGTTCCATCCACGGCGGCAACGTTGGGAGGACCACTTCGGCGTCGACGAGCAGGGAATGATTTTTGGCAAGACGCCGAGCGGACGGGCGACCGTCGCTCGTTTGCAGATGAATTCCGCGCACCAGTCGACCGCGCGACGCCACTGGATTCGACTGGAAGTCTACCCTTGAAGAAAGGGCGCGTTGGATTTACCCCCCTTCAAAATAGCGACGGCTGCTCGCGCGGTGTGGGAATGGCTGACGCTATTCTCGCAAGCTGCGGGATTGCCTTGGCTGCCAGGTCAAAATACTCGCGGTGCCGCTCAATGCCGATGCTCGATAGGCCAAGAGCTTCGGCTGCCGCGACCGTGGAGCCGGACCCCATGAACGGGTCAACGACGATGCCCTCGCCAAGCGGCAGTGACGCGTACACGACTTGCCGCAAGAACGATTGCGGCTTTAGGCTGGGATGGTTCGCGATCGCTCGCTCGGCCCGCGACGTCCGCTCGCTGCGAATACAATCTTCGAACGGCCGATCATCGGGCGTTCGGCGCAGGGCGCCGGTCTGGAACCGCCGGAGGCACTCCGCGACGGTGATCTTGTCGGGCATGGGCTTGCGGAATATGCCCCACGGCTCATAGCATCCCTTGGGCATTGAAGAGACACCCGGAAACTCGGCTTCCGCGTTCTTCGGGCGATCGCCGCCGCGGAGTGTGCGCACGAGCCGAATGACTTGCCCGCGGAACTCCAGCCCGCCTTCGACCAGCGCGTCGTACAGCAATTGGGCGATAAAGGCGTTGGTCGCGATGAAAACATGGCCGCCGGGCCTCAAGGCATGGAGCGTCGATCGGGACCACTCCGCGAAGAAGGTTCGCAGGGCTTGGCGTTCGCTCCGGTCCAGGGCCGTGAAGCGTGGCAACGGTGCCCGCACGTGCCCGTCAAACGAGGGCGGAATGCGCCAAATGCCGCCCCGACCGACCTCGCGCTTGGCAAGCTGGTCGGCCTCGTATTCCTTCACGCCATAAGGCGGGTCGGTCACGATGGCGTGAATCGTGTTTTCTGGAACGCCGGCGAGCCATTCGAGGCAATCGGCGTACACGATCAGCGACTTGCCAACGGGCGCCGATTCAAAACCGCAGGCGAGCGACTGACCGTTTTGGTTCGACAAGGTGAGGTTCCTTCCAATATAGCCACCGAGCGCCCATGATAAGGCAGCCGGCGGGCAGGTGGCTAGTCTACATCATCTATGTCCAAGAAGGGGGCAGCAGATCCGCTTGGGCAAGCGTGGGGCGACTCCTGCGGATCTGCGGCCCCTTTCTCGACCGACTCACATCCTTCTGGGACCGGTGAAGCAAGACACCCAGCCTTTTGCTTCGGTGACCGGTGAAGCAAGACACCCAGCCTTTTGCTTCGGTGGCAACCAGCGGTCGTTTGAACGCGTGGCGAAGCGAACGAGTCGGCGGAGACTCGCAAACAGAGCGCGGAATGTCGGCTGGTCGCGCGAACGGGGCGCAAAAATCGACCCGGAAAAGGACCCGGAAAAGGACCCGGAAAAGGGGATAAGCCCCATTATTAAATGGGACTTATCCCCTTTTCCGGGTTCGACCAGGACCCACTCCGAGGCGTACCGCGATTCAATTTCGCTGATCGACAGGATCTCGTTCATTGTTGCACCGGCGATGAGGACCATTGTGGCGTCAAGCGAACTCCAAGGGTATCGTAACTAAGTCGCGGCCCGGTTTCCACAGCATCGCCTCCGTGAGAAGGTTGGTAGACCATTGACACGCCGGTGGATCTGCATTTGCGGCGGATTGTTGCTGTTGATTTTGGCGGCCGCCTGGGCGTTGGCCGACTTTCGCACGGCGCGGCTGGCCAAGAACACCCTGCTGCTGTCGGCCGCCGTCGTGGGGCTGAGCGTTCCGCTGGGCGCGGCGCTCGCTCTGTTGCTGGTGCGCACCGACTTGCCCGGCCGCCGCCTCGCCACCGCTTTGCTCGGACCCGGAAAAGGGGATAAGGCCCATTTAATAATGGGACTTATCCCCTTTTCCGGGTCCGAGGTGGTGCGCGACATCGCACTATGCGTGTCGGGGCTGCTCACGCAGAAGCTGGGCGGTCCGAGCGTCATTCCGCCCGTGCCGCAGAACGTGCTCGACTACAACTTCACGTATCCGGCCTATTGGAAGCCGGCGGAAG
>DATLUO010000240.1 GCA_035533075.1 Pirellulales bacterium
TGAAGCCGGCTCAAGGGAAGACGGTTGAGGTGATCGCGAACCACCAGCTAAAGCTGGTGGCAAACCGCCAAAGCCGGCTGAAGCCGGCTCACAATGAGCCTCATCTTGGCCGGAACAATTCTGACATCAGTGTTTGACGGCGATTTCGCCCCATTTTGCGCAGGCCAGGGTGGGACCAGCGAGCTTGCGAGCGCTGGCCCACCGTAAAACCGTCGCCATTGGTGGGCCCGCGCTCGCAAACTCGCCAGCCCCACCCTGCGCGTGCGCACGGCCAAAAGCTTGACATTTGCCGGCCGGAATCGCTATATTCCAAGGGCGTCGCTGATGGACGGCGTAATGGCAGCTCGCGCGTCGCCCCCGTTTGGCGGAATCGCCAATGGTTATTGACTGGCCGCGGTATCGTGTTTTCCGCGGCACTCGTTCCCGGACCGCTGCCGCGGTCTGCTGTTGACCGCGCTACGTCACGCGGGAAACCTCGTAGCTTGACCTTGCGTGTCATTCTCTCGCCCGAATGGAGATGGGGAAATGTCGCCCAGATACAACCGCCTTGTGACCGCCGCTTATGACCAAAACCACCATCCCGACCAGACCGTCGCTCGCCGCGCCGAGGAGCGCCTGCGCGGCAGCACCTTTGTCGCCATCCGGCGGCTGACGTGCGACGTACACGAGGGCATGCTCACCGTGCGCGGCCGAGTGCCGAATTTCTACACCAAACAGGTGGCTTTGAGCCTCTTGTCCAGCGTGCCGGGCGTGGAGGAGATCACCGACCGCGTGGAAGTGGCGTGATTCCGCTTGTATCTCGGCGGCCCATCGGCGACGATATACGGCGGCGGCAAACGTGATGCGCAGGGACGATTCTTGGCCCTCGCTGGCAATGCCGTGGGCCTTTTGCACCGATGAGCAAGTCTCCGCGCCGCAAGCCGCGGCCGAAATCGCAACTCCGGCAGGATACGGCGGCCTCGCACTCCACGGGCGAGGCCGCGGAGGGGGTGCCGCGCCGCGGTCAGCCCGGCCTCCGGGTTCAGGTTTGCCGCCAAGGCGTCGCCGTTTCGCCCGGCGTGGCCATCGGCAAGGCCTGTTGCCTGCACGAGATTTTTCCCGGCTCCGATGTGGAGTTGCCCGACGACGACGCCGTGCTCCGCGAGCTGGCCCGCTACGACCAGGCGCGCGAACAAGCGGCCCGCGACTTGAAAACCCTGCACCACAAGGTCAGCAGCCAGCTCGGCCATCGGGCGGCGGCTATTTTTCAGGTGCATGAGTCGATCTTGCACGATCCGGCGCTGACGGCCAAAGTGCGTTCCTGGATCGTCGAATCGCGGCAGACGGCGCCGGCCGCCCTGCGGCGATTGCTGGAGGAATATACCGCCCTCTTCGAGCGCACCAGCGATGAATACCTTCGCGAGCGTCTGGCCGACGTGCGCGACGTCGTGCTGCGGCTCAATCAGCACCTGGCCGACGTGGCCTCACCGCCCAGCGAAGTCAGCGGGCCGGTGATTCTGGTGGCCAACGAGTTGATCCCCTCGCACGTGATCACGCTCGACCAACGCGAGGTGGTGGGCATCGTGACCCAGGTCGGCGGACGCACCAGCCATGCGGCCATTCTGGCCCGCGGCCACGGCATTCCCGCCGTGTCGGGCGTGCCGGGCATTCTGCACGAAGTGGTCGACGGCGACACGATTGTGGTCGACGGCCGCGAAGGGCACGTGATGATCCATCCCGACGTGGAGACCGCCCGTGCCTATCGCCGCCTCCGCCGCGAATTCGTCGATCTGAAGGACCATTTGGCCCACAATCGCGACCAACCCGCCGTCTCGGCCGAAGGCGAACCGGTCGAGCTGCTGGCGAACATCAGCAACCTTTCCGACGTCAAGGCCGCCATCTCGATGGGCGCCGGCGGCGTGGGACTCTATCGAACGGAGTACCTATTTCTCACGCATCACGACGTGCCCGACGAGGAGGAACAAGTGGCGGCCTATCGCGCGGTGATCGCGGCCAGCCCGGCGCGGCGCGTCACCTTTCGCACGCTCGACGTCGGCGGCGACAAGAAAATGCGCTATCTCGGCCTGGACCACGAGGCGAACCCGTTCATGGGCTGGCGGTCGATCCGGCTGTCGTTCGAGCATCCGGCGTTTTTTCTCACGCAGATCCGCGCCGTGCTGCGTGCGGCCGCTCCCGGCCACGGCCCCAAGAAGCGCGTCGGCCTGATGTTTCCCATGATCACCACCATCGACGAGCTGCGCCGCGTCCGAAGCCTGGTGCGGAAAGCCTATCGGCAGCTCGATCGCGAGCGGCTCGATTATGGCGACGCCCGCATCGGCTTGATGGTCGAGGTGCCGGCCGCGGCGATCACCGTCGGCCGGTTGGCGAAAGAGGCCGACTTCGTCTCCATCGGCTCGAACGACCTGGTGCAGTATCTGACGGCCGCCGACCGCGACAACCCCAAGGTGAGCCATCTTTGCCAACCGCTGAACCCGGCCGTGATCGAAGTTCTCTATCAGACCATTCGCTCCTGCCTGGAACTGGGCAAGCCGGTCACGCTGTGCGGCGAAATGGCGGCTGCGCCGCGGGCGTTCCTGCTGTTGTTCGGCATGGGACTGCGCAGCTACAGCATGAGCCCGGCGTTCATTCCGATCATGAAAGAGCTGGCCAAGCAGCTCACGCGCGAACGTAGCTCGGCCATCGTCGAGCGCGTGCGAACGATGGCGACGACGAAGCAAATCGTCAACTTTCTCGGCAAGCAGCTCGCGGAAATCTGCCCCGACTTGTCGATCGTCGATTCGGCGAGTTAGACGCTACAAGCCGCCGCGAGGCCCAGACCGTGATGAACGGCAAAACCCAACCGGAACCCGATGGAGGAGACGCGGACACGACGGGCGACAAGACGCCATGAGTGCGGGTGTCGTATGAGGAACAGCTTGTTCGTCGTGCCAGGCTGGCTCAAAAGCTGGTGTCGGGCCGCACCGTCGGCTAATCTGGAGCACACTTTCCTGTTTCGGATTATACGACACGGTCAAGGAAATCGCCCAATGGCACGCAGCCGGAAATCGTTGACTGAACGACAGGACGCTCACACATGATCGGCAAAACGCTTGGCCATTATCGCATCACCGCCAAGCTTGGCGCCGGCGGCATGGGGGAAGTCTTTCTAGCGGAAGACACGCGTCTCGACCGCAAGGCGGCAATCAAATTCCTGCCGGCCGATCTGGCGGGCGATTCGCAGCGGCGGCAGAGGTTCCTGGCCGAGGCCAAAGCCGCTTCCGCGCTCAATCATCCGCACGTCTGCGTCGTGTACGACGTCGGCGAGACGGACGACGGGCTGCCGTTCATCGCCATGGAGTTCGTGGAAGGCCAGTCACTCGACGCGCTGATCAAGCAAGGACCGCTGGAGATCGCCAGGGTCGTCCAGATCGCAATTCAAGTCGCCGACGCGCTCGATGCCGCTCACTCCCGCGGGATCGTGCATCGCGACATCAAGCCCGCCAATATCAGTCTGAATGAGCGCGGACAGGTGAAAGTGCTGGACTTCGGCCTGGCCAAGCGGATGCCGCAGGAGTCCGCGGACGCTCTGGGAATGACGGTAGACGTGCAGCAGCACACCCAGCATGGCCAGGTGCTGGGGACCCCCGGCTACATGAGCCCCGAGCAAGCCGTCGGCCGCGCCGTCGATCACCGCAGCGATTTGTTCAGCCTCGGTTCGGTCGTCTACCACCTGCTCACGGGACGAAGCCCGTTTCCCGGAAAGAATCTGGGTGAGGTCTTGGACCATGTGGTTCACCGGCAACCTGACGCCATCGCCCGTTTCAATTACGACGTGCCCTCCGAGCTGGAGCGCATCACAATCAAGCTCTTGGCGAAGGATGCTGCCCGACGATACCAGTCGGCCCGCGAGTTGCTCGTTGATCTCGAGAACCTGCGGCAGTCGCTGGAAGGTGCCCTGGCTGGAAGTCCAGCCGGTGAACGACCGATTGGAGAACGGGCGGCTGGAGAACGGGCGGCCGTCACCGACCGCCCGCTGGGCCACTCGCAGATGATCGGCAATCAGGCCGGCCCAGTTCCCACGGCGGACGAGGTCAAAGCGAGCGACATCTTCATCAGTTGTGCCCAGCTCGACGACCAGCCGCTGGCCCAGGGACGCGAGGGGTGGGTTTCGCAATTCCAGAGGAACCTCAAGGTTCGAATGGAGCAGCTTTCGGGCGATCGCGTGCGGGTCGCCAGCTTGCCGATGCCCCCCGGCCAGGCCACGGTGGACGATGCGTATTTCGAGCATCTCCCCGAAGCCAAGACGATGGTCTCGGTGGTCTCGCCTCCCTTCACGAAATCGGAAGGTTGTCAGCGCGGGGTCGAAGAGTTCTGGCAGGGGGCGGAACGTTCGGGCAACTTCTGGGTCAAGAGCAAGCCGCGGCTGTTCAAGGTGGTCAAAACGCCGGTCAACGAGCGCGACCTGCCTCCGGGGCTCGACCAGTTGTTCGCCCAGCTCATGGGCTTCGAGTTCTACGAACGCGACCCCGAAACCGGCCGCCTGCGCGAATTTGACGAAGCCTTTGGTGAGGAAGCCCGCGCGCGGTACTACGAAAGGATCTACGACCTGGCCTACGAAATCGCGCAAGTCTTGAAGTACCAACAGAGCGCGGCCCTGGGCGAAGGGCCTCAGGGCGGCGGCAAGAAAATCTACCTGGCCGAGACGACCAGCGACCTGTCGGCCACGCGCGACAAGCTGCAGCGCGAACTGCTGGAGCAGGGACACGCGGTTTTCCCCGATCGACCGCTGCCGCTGAATGCCGGCCAGTTGCAGACCGCGATCCGAGCGTATCTCGAGCAGTGCGACCTGGCGATCCACATGGTCGGGCAGCGTTACGGCCTGGTGCCCGAAGACACCGACCGCTCGGTGGTCGCCCTGCAAAACCAGTTGGCCGCCGAACAAAGCGCGCTCGTGGGAATGGAGCGGCTGATCTGGATGCCTCGAAACCTGCGGCCGGTGGACCAGCGCCAGGCGGCCTTCGTCCGGCAGTTGATCGAAGATCCGGCCGCCCACCGTGGCGCCGACGTCATTGAAGATACGCTGGAGAACCTGAAAGAAATCCTCGAAGAGCGCTGGCGCCGCGAAGCCCAGGCGCGTGCCACGCCGCCCCCGCTCAGCCCCGGCAGGGCCGTCCGGCGGGTGTACCTGGTCTGCGACCGCGAAGACGAATCGGCGGTCGAGCCGCTGGAAGACTTCTTCTATGCGCAGCGTGTCGAAGTCAGCCTTCCCGATTTCAGCTCCGACGAGTCGGCGGTCGGGGAGAATCACCGCCAGAACCTGGAAGACTGCGACGCGGCACTGGTTTACTACGGCGCCGGCAGCAAGTCGTGGGTCGATATCAAGCTGCGGGACTTGCTGAAGGCTTTGGGTTACCGTAACGGCCGGCCCATCGAACAACAGGCCGTCTACATCGCCCCACCGTTCGACCGGCGAAAGGAACGATTCAAGACGTTGTCGGCTGAAGTCATCACTCAAGCCGGCGAGACCTTCGATCCAGGTCGGTTGACCTCGTTTGTCAGCCGGTTGAAACAGACGAGGCTGGCGACGGCGTGAGCCCCGATCGCGTAACGCGCACACTTACATGACTCCCCAAACCTCACCGCGTATCAAGCCCTTCCCCGGCCTGCGTCCGTTTCTGGCAGAGGAAGACTACCTGTTCTTTGGTCGCGAAGAACAGACGGCGGAATTGCTGTCGCTACTGCGGCAACATCGGTTTCTGGCCGTGGTCGGCACGTCGGGCAGCGGCAAGTCGTCGCTGGTCAGGGCCGGGCTGCTCCCCGCGCTGCACGGCGGAACGCTGGCGCAGGCCGGCTCGGCCTGGGAAGTGATCCTGGTTCGTCCCGGCGGCAACCCGATCGACAATCTGGCCCGTGCCCTGCTCGCCGCCGATTTGTACGACGCCGAGGATGTCGAGTCGTTGCCGCGTCTGGTCGCCACGCTCACGCGGAGCCGCACGGGACTGGTCGAAGCGGTGAAGCAGTCGGACCTGTCGGAAAAGACGAATTTCCTGGTCGTCGTCGATCAGTTCGAAGAGTTGTTCCGTTTCCGGCAATCGGCAATCGGCGGCCAGGAAGAGTCGGCGGCCTTCGTGCGCCTGCTGCTGGCGGCCTGCCAGCAGGCGGAGCGGCCGGTCTATGTCGCCATCACCATGCGTTCCGATTATCTGGGCGACTGCGCCCAGATTCCCGGTCTGGCCGAGGCCGTCAATGACGGCGAATACCTGATTCCCCGCCTGAGCCGTGAGCAGCGACGCGCGGCGATCGAGAAACCAGTGAGCGTCGGCGGCGGCGGCATTGCGCCGCGGCTGACGCACCAGTTGTTGAACGACGTGGGCGACGATCCCGACCAGTTGCCGGTCTTGCAACACGCCCTGATGCGGATTTGGGACTGTTGGCTGGCCGACCATACCGATGGCGAACCGCTTGATCTGGCGCACTACCAGCGGATCGGCGGCCTGCAGGAAGCCCTCTCGCTGCACGCCGACGAGGCGTATGCCGAATTGCCCGGCGATCACCACCGTCTGCTGGCGCGCAAGCTTTTCCAGGCCCTGACCGAGCGCGGCGCCGACAATCGGGGCATTCGCCGCCCGACGCGGTTCGACCAGTTGTGCGCGATTCTCGACGCGCCGCCGGCGGAAGCCGCGGTGGTGATCGAGGCGTTTCGCCAGGCCGGGCGGACGTTTCTGATGCCCATGCCCGAGGTGCCTCTCACGCCGCAGACGGTGATCGACCTCTCCCACGAGAGCCTGATGCGCGTCTGGCAACGGCTCCGCGGCTGGGTGGAAGAGGAATCGCAGTCGGCGCGGATTTACCGCCGGCTGGCCGACACGGCACTGTTGCGCCAGGAGGGGAAGGCCGGCTTCTACCGCGACCCCGACTTGCAGATCGCACTTTCATGGCGCGAGCGAGCGCGGCCCAATGCCGCCTGGGCCGATCGCTACCACGCGGGATTCGATGCGGCGCGGGCCTTCCTGGATCAGAGCCAACAGGAATCACGCGCGGCGGACGAAGCCCGCGAGGCAGCCCGGCAGCGGGAGCTGGAACAAGCGCGGCAGTTGGCCGAGGCGCAACAACTGCGGCTTCAACAGCAGCAGCGCGCGGCCCGCAAGCTCCGCAAGATGGTCGCCGGCCTGGCCGTGGTGGCGGTGATCGCCGCCGTCGCCTGCCTCGCCGCCTTGGTGGCCCGCCACGAGGCCGGCAAGATGGCCGAAATCGCGCGACAGAATGAGAAGAAGGCCGACGAAAATGCCACTGCGGCCCAGCAAAGCGCGCGTCAGGCGCAAGCCGCCGAGGAAGAAGGACGCAAGCTGCTTTACACGACCGATATGCAGCTCGCCCCGTTTGTCTGGAGGGACGATCGTTCCACGGCCGCACAACTCCGCACGTTGCTGGCCAAACACGTACCTGAAAGGATGAAGGATGAAGGCGGAAGGATGAAGGATGAAAGGGCAAGCGGCGATCAATCAGTGATCGGCGCGGGTCTCCCGACCCAGCCGGCCACCGCCAAGCCGGATCTGCGCGGCTTTGAGTGGTACCACTACCAGCATTTGGTCGACGACAGCGCCGCTGTCTTCTCGGGGCATGAGACCGCGCTGGTCGGCGGCGCTTTCACATCGGATGGTCAACTGGTGACGTTGGATCAAGACGGTCAGGTGAGACGTTGGGACGTGGATTCACAGGACGAAGACCAGGCGAGCCGCCGCGACCTGCCCGGCGGACGCAGCGCTCAGAACCGCGTCTTGTCGCCCAACGGACGACTGGCCGCGCTGGCCGAAGGGAACAAGGTGTACGTATTTGACACGTCCACGGGCAAGGAGACCTGTGAGATCGATTCCGCCGCAGATCATTTCCGCAGTCTCATCTTCTCACCGGACAGCGACAGCTTGGTCATCGTTGACGACCAGATTCGATGGGTGAGCGCCACGAGCGGCGAGGTGATCGCTTCCGTCGATCAGAAATTCGACCGTGAGGCTCATAGCCCGGTTGAAAGAAGCCTGGCTTTGTCCGCCGATGGTCTGACGTTGGCCGTCGTCGGCCATGGTCTGGGCGGCCTCTTGTTTTCCAGCTTCCACCTGGATGCGACCGCGCAGAAAGTGACCCCGCTGGCCAAGGATGTTGGTCTGGGCCGAGGAACGTTGCAGGCCTGCGCGTTGAGTCCGGATGGCCAACGGATCGCGCTGGGGCACTTCTTCACCGGCAGGATCTACGTTTGTGACATAACCACAGGCCGCACGATCGCACAGCATCTGACCGCTCACGCGGCACCCACGAGGGCGATGGCCTTTTCTGGCGACGGCACGAAACTGGCCACGGCCGATGCCGAAGGGACGATCAAGATTTGGGCGGACGCTGAGCAGCTCACGTCGAAGAGCACGGCGATCTTGACGCTCAAGGGCCATCAAGGGGCGATTACAACCCTGGGTTTTTCGAGCGATGGCAAGCAGCTTCTCACGGCCAGCGCCGACAAAACGGCCAGGGTCTGGGACCTGGAAAATGTCGGCGCGGCAATCCGTCCCTTGGAACGCAACAACGGTTCTCCGGTAGCACGCTTTTCCCCCGATGGACAACTGATCGCTTGCTCCGGCAGCGGCGGCGTACGTCTTTGGGACGCTGCCACAGGACGACTTGTGCGGGAACTTCCGGCCGCTGAGAAGGGGTTTATCAATAGCGTGGCCTTCTCGCCTACCGACCACCGTCTGCTGGCGGTGGGATACGGCGGACAAGAAGACGTGTCGTATGTCGCGCTGTGGGACATCGATGCCGGAGCCGAGCTCGCGCGCTTGCCGGGCGCGACCGATCTCGCCGGTTTCGCGGCGGACGCAGGCTGGCGCGTGGTCGGTGCGCTGGCGTTTTCGCCCGATGGGAAATGTCTCGTCGCCGGCTTCGGCTCAAAGTGGTGGTTTGATCCAGCAAGTTCTCCCGGTCCGCTGAAGGTCTGGGAGGTCGCCAATCGCCGATTGATCCGCCGCCTGGATGGACACACGGGCTTATGTCTATCTCTCGACTTCTCGAGGGACGGAAAGCGACTGGCCAGCGGCAGCCGCGACGGCACGGCGATCGTGTGGTCGACCGAGACCTGGGAAGCGATCGAGACGGTCGAGAATCCCGATCATGACTCCCTCTACGGCGGACGGGGCATGGTCGAGCATGTGGCCTTTGCGCCCGACGGCAAGACCCTGGCCCTGGCCAGTCGTGAGGGGGACGTGCAGTTGTGGGACGTCGCCGGCAGAAAACTTCTGGAACCGCTCCAGGGGCATTCCAGTGCGGTGCTGGCCGTGGCGTTTTCGCCGGACGGTCGCACCTTGGCGTCGTGCGGCACGGGCCTCACGGTCCACCTCTGGAATGTCCCCACGCGGAGCCATTTGATGCAATTGGATCCCGGCAGCATCGACCTGGGTGAATTGTGGTCACTCGCATTTTCTCCCGACGGCAAGCAGTTGTTGGCCGGAGGATTGCACGGCTCCGCCTTCTGGTCCGCCGCGCCGAGCGTCTGGAACGATCCCGTTCGGGCCGCCGAAAAACTGCGCCGGCTGCTCGAATCGAACGCCAATTTCCAGAGTCGTGTTCGAATGCTGCCGGCGAACCGTCGGCTGCTTGAGTCGCTGGAAAAGCTGGAAGAGGTTTTTCCCGAAGACATACGGGTGCGATCCACGCTGGCCGCGACACAGGTCCGATATTTTGCCGAACAACGAAATGCGGCACTGGCGGATACCGCACGCGCCAAGGCCCGCACCTTGCTGGAACAACAATTGGCCGCCGAACCGGACAACCGAGCGATTGCAGCCCAGCTCGCCGAGCTGCTGCTGGAGGCGGAGAACAACGTCTGGACGGTCCTGAAACCGATCGAAGCAAAATCGGAATTGGGAGCGACGTTGTCCATCCTGGCTGACAACTCGATCCTTGCCAGCGGTGCGAGCGCCAGCCTCGATCGCTATCACGTCGTTCTGACCCCTCCCGCTGCCGTCAACGTTGCCGCCGTGCGCTTGGAAGCGCTCACACACCCCTCACTGCCCCGAAACGGACCCGGCCGCACGCCAGGGGGCGGCTTCTCTCAGACCAACTGGAACGTGATCGCCGCTTCACCGGATCGGAAAGAGCCGGTCAGCCTGGAGTTTGATCGTGTCCTGGCAGACCGCGAAATTGCGGGCTTCCCGGCCAATGTGTTCGGACACTGGAATATCGCCTTCAGCGGCGAGGGACGTGACTGTACCGCATTCTGGTCGCTGTCCAAGCCCGTCTCGCTCCAGCGCAATGCGACTTTAATCTTTGACATGCAATTCTCAGCGCATGATTTCCCCGAAAACCTCGGCCGTTTCCGGCTGTCGGTGTCGGATGATCCGACGGCCTTCGATCGCGAGCAGAAACGCCTGGCGGCGATGAAGCTCACCGATCCCTGGGCGAAACTCGCCGCCGCCTATCACTTCATCGGCGACCAGCCGGCGCTGGAAAGGCTGGCCGAGCAACACCCGGCTGCCGCGGTGGGCGTCGCCGACCTCTACGCGGCCGACCAGGATTGGCAGCGGGCAATCGCCGAATACAGCAAGCTGATCACCGATCAGACGGCGGATGCCAACGTGCTGGCGAAACGCGCTATGGCCTACGAAGCGACCCAGCGGTGGGACCTGGCGCGGGCCGACTGGCTGCGAGCAATCGAACAGCAGCCGGACCCGACCTCGCGGCTCAGTGAGAGCCCCGCTCCCGACCCCGACTGGCTGCGAGCAATCGAACAGCAGCAGGTCATCGCTCAAGCAGCCTTCGACAGTTACCGGCTGGCCGCGCGCTGGAGTGAAGCGGCCGAATTTGGCCTGATGCTGGCCGAACAGAAACCGCAAAACTCCTTGCTGTGGATGCAGACCGCGGCGGTTGTCGTTCTGGCCGGAGACGACGCCGACTATCCGGCGTATTGCCGCCGCATCATCGAGCAGTTTGCTGAATCAAAAGACTTTGATGTCCCCGAGAAAGTGGTCAAGGCCTGCCTGTTACGTCCCGAGGCAGTCGAACTGGCGATGCTTCCTGTGGACAAGTTCGCCGCGTCGCTGGACGAAGGCACCGCGCCTGACTGGTTTCCGGTGATGGCCTGGAGCACTCGCGCCCTGCTGGCCTACCGCGGCGGCGACGCCGAGGCGGCGGTGAAGTACGTGGCCAGGTCGGAAGAGCTCCAGCCCGGCGATATGACACACGCCCTGAACCTGGCCGTCCTGGCGATGGCCCAGCATCAACTCCGGCAGTCCGCCGAAGCTCACCGCGCGCTCGCGGAAGCTGTCGAGCTCACGGACCGCCTGCAAAGCGACGCCAGCAGCAAAGGCGACTTCGACCTCTTGATCGCCCAAATCCTGCTCCGCGAGGCCCAGGCCCTGATGAGCGGCAAGCCCAAATCGAAACGCGATGCGGAAAAGACGGACACGACGGGCGACAAGACGCCATGAGTGCGGGTGTTGATGTACGAACCCCCGCGACGAACTCCAGAAAAATGGGCGTCAGAATTGCGAATGCCACCGGGCCCTAAATTGCCGACATTCCCTTTCCCTGCTAGCATGAAAAGCAGCCGCAGCCAGCCGGGCCAATCTTAAGCTGCGCGCCGTTTGCGTGGCCTTCGCGGCACGCCGAGGGAATCCATGAGCGTCGAAGAACAACGCCTCGGGCCGTTTCTGTTGAAAGAACGGCTCGGTGCGGGAGGAATGGGGGTCGTCTATCGTGCCACGCACGTCGAAAGCCGGCGTCCGTTCGCCGTCAAAGTGCTGTCGGCCAAAGCGGCGGGCAACAAGCGGATTGTGGCCCGCTTTGCCCGTGAATTGGAGATCCTCAAGGCACTCAAGCACCCCAACATCGTCCGCTGCTTCGGCGGCGGCCGCCAGGGAAGCGACATCTACCTGGTCATGGAGCTGGTGGGCGGAGGCTCCATCGCCGGCCTCATCCGCCGCCGCGGGCGAATTCCCTGGGATGCCGCCATCGACTATGCCTTGCAGGTCTGCGACGGGCTGGCGTATGCCCATGAATGGGGCATCGTCCACCGCGACCTGAAGAGCGCCAACTTGCTGTTGACCAAAGACGGGCAAGTGAAGATCGCCGACTTCGGCATCGCCCGCGTGCAATACGGCAAAAAGCTCACCGCCGCCAAGCACACCGTGGGCACGATGGCCTACATCGCCCCGGAACAGATCAAGGGCGACCCGCCCATCTCCCACCGCACCGATCTCTATACGCTGGGCTGCGTGATGTTCGAGATGCTCACCGGGCGGCTGCCGTTCTTGGCCGACTCGATGGCCCAGTTGATCTATCAGCACATGGAAGACGCGCCGCCGCACGTGGCGACGATCGCGCTCGACTGCCCGATCTGGCTCGACGCCCTGGTCAATCAGCTCCTGGAAAAAGACCCGCTCAAGCGGCCGCACGACGCCACCGCCGTGGCGCGGGCGCTGCGCGAGGCCAAGGAAAAGTCGGTCAGCGGAGCGGGCGTGGCGCAGGCCGCGACCGGCGGTCCCAGTGCGTTGCGCGTGGGCCAGGAAAAGGGTGAGGCGAAGGAAGCCCGCGAGCTGCTCGGCAAGAAGAAAAAACGCAAGAAAAAGAAGGTGCCGGTCTACGAGCGGGTCTGGTTCCTGGCGGCCTGCCTGCTGTTGGTGGTGGCGGTCGCCGCCTGGTCGCTCTGGCCGCTCAACGAACGGCAGTTGTTCGAGCGGGCCACGGCCCTGATGGAAAGCGGCGACGAGCTGAAATGGAAAGAGGCGCGCGACAAGTATCTCGATGCACTTTTGGCCCGCTACCCGAAGGGAGCGTATGAATCGCGGGCCAAGGAATACATCGACCGCATCGAGATGGCGCAGGCCGAGAAGCGGTTGAGGATGCACGAAAAGCGGCATTTCCAGCCCGACGGCGAGGGTGAGCGGCTCTATGCCGCGGCGTTGGATTACGAGCAATTCGGAGACCGGCTGACGGCCTTGGACAAGTACCAGAGCATTGTCAAGCTGGTTCCGGCCGAAGGTCGGGACCGGCCCTTCGTGAAGCTGGCCGAAAAGCGGGCACGCGAGTTGATGAATCAATCGGAGCCGGCCGACACGCGGTTGACCCTCATCCAGGCGCGGCTCGACGACGCCGACAAGCTGGAACAAGAGGGCAAACGCATGGAGGCCCGCAAGATCTGGAGCAGCATCGTGACGCTCTATGGCGACAACCGCGAGCTCGAACCGCTGGTGGAGCGAGCGCAACAGGGCCTGAGCGGCGAAAAGCCCGCGGCGAAAGCCCGCGGCGATGCGCCGCAGGCATCGCCGTCGCCCGAGGCCGGCCGAGGAACGTGATCCGCCGCGCGGCGCGCGAGTGGAGGGGTGGGCGCCGTTCCCACCCACCCACACGTGGGGACATGAACTCTTCGCCGCGGAAAAGTTCCCCCGAGCCCTAAGCGTTCGTGTGCTGGTTGTAGTATTCATCGCCGTCAAGGAAACCCGTGATGATTTCTTCGTTGGTCCAGCCATGGTTGAACTGCGCGGCAAAGTAGGCCAGGCCGTTCGGATCGGCGGGACGGCCGAGATAGTGCTGATAATCTTCGGCGATTAGCTGTTCGGCGCGTTCCAGGCTGTCGGTGAAGCCAAAGGCGACGCTGGCCCGGCTGGCGCCTTGGGCCAGGGCGTTGGTCCACCAGCTTTGCCCGTCCGCATCCGCCGGCCAGCCGAGCAAATCTTGACACAACCGGCCTGGGCGGCACAAACATTCCACGGAGCTGGGCCGTGAACCGAGCGACAACGAAGCCAATCGGCTAATGGAAGGTAGCCCGCCTGTTTCGGGGCCTGCATGAGGTGCGTCGCCTCACCAGGTTGAAAAAACACGGTCGACGGCGGCCAGTTCCTGTGTGGTTGCCGTCGGGATAACCATCGCTGTCTCGTTCGCGGTCGACACTTCTGGACAAGCCGCGGATGTCGAGCCAGCGACGGTCGGCTGAAGGTGGCAAACACGAATTCGCGCCGCGACTCTGTTACAATGCGGGAAACCCCGATTTGCCAGGGATGCTTGCCATGTCGATTTCCATGCGCCCGCCGCCGGGCACGACCGCCGATCCGCTTTATCCCGATTCCGACGGCAAACCGATGGGCGAGACCGAATATCACATCCTGGCCATCACCCACCTGTACGAGGTCTTGCGCCCCTGGTTCCGCGGGCGGGAAGGCTATCACGTGGCCGCCGACATGTTGCTCTATTACGAGCAGGGTAACCCATCGGCGGTCCGCGGGCCGGACGTGATGGTGAGCAAAGGGGTGCGGGGCAAGCATCTTCGCCGCTCCTTTCGCACCTGGGAGGAAGGCGTCGCGCCGGCCGCGATCATCGAAGTCACGTCGCGTTCCACCAAAGACGAAGATCAATTCGAAAAGCCGGCGGTTTATGCGCGCATCGGCGTCAAGGAGTATTTTCTCTTCGACCCGATCGGCGAATACCTACGGCCGCGATTACAGGGCTTTCGGCTCGTGGACGGCGTGTACGTCCCGATGGCGATGGAGCAAGCCGATCGCCTGTCGAGTGGCGAGCTTGGGCTGGACCTGGTGGCCGACGCTCACCTGCTGCGCGTCGTCGACCCGGCGAGCGGCAAGCGTTTGCCGACCGGCGAGGAGTATCAGGAACAACTCAAACTGGCACGGCGCGAGGCGAGGGAAGCCAAGCGCGCCGCGGCGGAAGCGAGACGCCAGACGGCGGAAGCGGAGCGCCGCGCGGCCGACGTCGAACGCAAAGAAGCCACGGCCCTACGCAAGCAGGCGGCAGCGCAAAAAGCGGCGGCGGAAGCCCAAAACGAAGTCCAGATCGAACGGCGACGGTCCGCCGAGCTGGAAGCGGAGATCGCCAGGCTCCGCTCCCTGCTGCCTCCCTGCGACGCCCAGTAACGGAATCCCGCCATGCCGCACGACGCTGACGCGCAAGAACTCGTAACTCGTGCCCGATCGGGCGACCAACAGGCCGCGGCCGAGCTGTTCAACCGCTTCTCGCGGCGGCTGGTGATGTTGGCCGGCTCGCGGCTCGATCGCCTGGTGCGGGGCCGAGTCGATCCCGAAGATGTCGTGCAATCGGCCTATCGCAGCTTTTTCGCCCGACTGGCCGACGGGCAGTTTTCGCT
Organism: Pirellulales bacterium; assembly: GCA_035533075.1. NCBI lineage: Bacteria > Pseudomonadati > Planctomycetota > Planctomycetia > Pirellulales > Pirellulales bacterium. Next base: position 15,110 of record DATLUO010000240.1, read on the forward strand.
CGACGAATGGGGCGAGGTCTGGGGCCTGCTGGTCCGCATCACGCTGCGCAAATGCGGGCACAAGCTGGAACATGCCAGGGCACAGCGGCGCGACGCCGGCCGTGAAGTTTCGCTGGCCGGCTCGCCCGACGACTCCGGCGATGGTTGGCAGCCGATCGCCCGCAATCCGACGCCCGTCGAGGCGTTGATGCTGGCCGAGACGGTCGAATCGCTGCTGGCCGGCTTCGACGAGCGCGAGCAGGAGATGGTGGGTCTGCGCTTGCAAGGCCACACCGAGCGCGAGATCTGCGAATCGGTCGGCCGCAGCGAGCGCACCGTCCGCCGCGTGCTCGAGCGCCTGCGGCATCGCGTCGAGCGGCTGCGGGAGGAGGAGCGGTAGTGGTTAGTGGTTAGTGGTTAGTGGTTAGTGGTTAGTGGTTAGTGGTTAGTGGTTAGTGGTTAGTGGTTAGTGGTTAGTGGTTAGTGGTTAGTGGTTAGTGGTTGGGGGTTGGTGGTTGGTGGTTGGTGGTTGGTGGTTAGTGGTCAGTGGGCGGGCGCAGCCCGCCGACCCCAACGGGGTCGCATTCGATCGCCCAGGGTGCGACCGGTCAAAATTGTGGTAGAATACTTTGCGAGGTGCATTATGGCGAAGAAGACCAGGGCCGCGAAGCCCTTGAAATTCGAGCGTCCAAAACGCATTCAGCTCTCCGCCGAAGAGTCGTTGAAGCGAATGCAAACGTTTTCCAAGCGAAAGGAACGCTTTATTGCCGCTATCCGAAAAGGCAAGGATCGAGGTTTATCTGCCTGACCTGCCGGGGCGGGCGTATCGCGAACTGCTCGACGCGCTCAGCCGCGAGTTTACCTACACATTCGGCGGATGCTCGATTCTTCAAGGACTGGCCGGCAGCTACTTGTCGCAGCGCGGTCTTCTCATGGAAGACCGCGTGAACGTCGTGTATACGGACGCGCCGTTTTCACTCGCTGCCAACGAACAGGCGCTTTCGCAATACGTGGACGAACTTCGCCAAGCCGCATACGTCGCGCTTGAGGAAGAGGCGATCTTGGTAGCCTTGCTGCGTGTCTACCACCCAGCCTGAGTCGGCGCCGGTCTGTCTATCATCCGTCCGCCGGCGCGATGCCGGTGGTGCGAGCGGAAAGAACGCGGTCCGCCTCAAGAGACGGGCGTCATAAACCGCCGGGCAAGCCGGCATGACCGCGAATCCCAAGTTCAAAATCACCCCCCCGCTTGCACTCCGCTCGCCCGTGTGGCAAAATCTTGGGCGCGCGGTTTGACTCCCGGTCGGGGACATTTCCATGGATACCACGCCAATCACCTTGCTCGAGCGGCTCCGCACGCCCGGCGATGAAGACGCCTGGCGGCAATTGGTAGCGCTGGTCACGCCCCTGCTGTTGGCCTGGGCGCGCCGCGTCGGCATGCGGCGCGAAGACGCCGCCGATCTCGCCCAGGACGTGCTCGCCATCCTCGTGCAGAAGCTCCCCACATTCGACTACGATCCGGCCCAAAGTTTTCGCGCTTGGCTCAAAACTATCGCCATGAACAAGTGGCGCGAGCGCCTCCGCCGGCCGGCCACCCAGTCGCTGGATGGCCATCTCGATCGGCTCGCCGCGCCCGACGCCGAGGCCGCTTGGGAAAAGGAATATCGCTTTCAGCTCGTTCTGCGGGCATTCGAGGCCATCAAAGACGACTTTCAGCCGCGCACCTGGCAGGCCTGCCGGGAGCTGGTCGTGCGGGGCCGCGACGTCAAGCAGGTGGCCGCCGAGCTCGGCATGTCGGCCGATGCGGTCTACGTCGCCAAGTGCCGCGTGCTCCGGCGGTTGCGGAAAGAGCTCGACGGGATGCTGGAGTAGGGGTTGGGGGTTGGGGGTTGGGGGTTGGGAAAGAGAAACGGGGCGAAAAAAATCCGTGTAAGAAAACCGCCCCTCGCGCATACTCCTTTTGAACGCCCGAAGCCCCAAGTCCTGAACCCCGAACCCTGAACCCTGAACCCTGAACCCTGAACCCTGAACCCTGAACCCTGAACCCTGAACCCTGAACCCCGAACCCCGAACCCCGAACCCCGAACCCTGAACCCTGAACCCTGAACCCTGAACCCTGAACCCTCCCATGTGCCCCGACTTTCACCTGCTGGAACAATTGGCCCTGGGCCTGCTGAGCGGCGAGGAGGCTGCCCCGCTGGAAGAACATTTGGCAGACTGCGCAAGCTGCTTGCAGACGCTGATCGAGCGCGATCCGGCCGATACGCTGGTCGAGGCCCTGCGCGAGGCGCCCCGCACGGCCGAGCGCCGCGCGGCGTTCGAGGACGACATCCGGCGGCTCGAAGCGGCCTTCGCCGCCCGTCCGTGGGGCGACCTTCCTAGGTCGTCTGTGGAAAATTCAGGCGATGGCGGACTGCGAACGCAGGAACACGAAGCACGAGACGACCTGGGAAGGTCGCCCCACGAATTCGACACCTCGCCTTCGGCCAGCGGAAGCTCCGTCGATACCCCGCCCACTGAAGCCGAGTCGGCCGACGATCGCGAAGTCTACGATTTCCTGGCTCCCCCGCAATCGCCCGACGAGCTGGGCCGGCTTGGCACGTATCGCGTGTTGCGGGTGTTGGGCACGGGCGGGATGGGCGTGGTGTTCGAGGCGGAAGATCCGCAGCTTAAGCGGCATGTGGCCTTGAAGGCCATGAAGCCGGGAGGGGCGGTCAGCGCTTCTGCCCGCAAGCGGTTCTTGCGCGAGGCGCAAACGGCGGCGGCGGTCGAGCACGACCACATTGTGCCGGTCTATCAAGTCGGTGAAGACCGCGGCGTGCCGTTCATCGCCATGCCGCTGTTGCGCGGCGAGACGCTGGCGGAGAGGCTGGAAAAGGCAGAAGGCAAAAGGCAAAAGGCAGAAGGACAAGGGGCGGAAGAGCTCAATCCAAAATCCAAAATCGAAAATCCAAAATCTCGTGACGGCCTAGGAAGGCCATCCTCCGGGAAGGCTTTGCCAGTGGACGAGGTAATTCGCATCGGCCGCGAGATCGCGCTGGGCCTGTCGGCCGCGCACCGCCGCGGCTTGATTCATCGCGATATCAAGCCCTCGAACATCTGGCTGGAAGAAGAGACCGGCCGGGCAAAGATCCTGGATTTCGGCCTGGCCCGCGCCAGCGACGGCGGCGAGCAGCTCACGCAGGCCGGCGCGATGCTGGGCACGCCGGCCTACATGTCGCCCGAACAGGCATCCGGCGACGACGCCGACGCCCGGTCCGACCTCTTCAGTCTCGGCTGCGTGCTCTACCACGCGGCGACCGGGCGGCGGCCCTTCATCGGCCGCGACGCTCTTTCGACGATGGTGGCCGTGACCACAGTCACGCCGCCCGCACCCCGCGAGTTGAATCCCGCGTTGCCGCACGAGCTGAGCAACTTGATCGTCGCGCTGTTGTCGAAGGATCCCGCTGGGCGCCCGCAAACCGCCCGTGAAGTGGCGGACCGGTTGGCATCCATCGTACTCCCTCTCCCTCCGGGAGAGAGCCGGGGTGAGGGCGGGTTGCAAGAAGCATCGGCCTCCACGATCGAACTCGCGCCGGCTGACGAGTTGGTGGGCAATGCCCACCCTACGAAGCCTCCGCGCCGCCGCGGCTTGGTTCTCATCGCTTCCGCCGCGGCGGCGGCCGCGCTGGCCGGAATCGTCTTCTTCGTGCAAACCAACAACGGCACGATTCGCGTCGAGATCAACGATCCGCAGATCGAGGTGGCGATCAAGGGAACAAACATCACGTTGAAGCAGGCCGACAACGGCGCGGACGTCAAAGTGTGGCCCGGCGAAAAGACGCTCGTCATCGAGCGCGGCGACTTTCAGTTCGAGACCGACAAGCTGGTTCTCAAGCGCGGCGACACCATCACCGTCGCGGTCACGCTTTCAGCCGGCGGCGTCGAGGTGAAGCAGAGCGGCGAAGTCATCGGCCAAGCGAAGCTCCCCGAGCGTTCCGTGGCTACGGACTCGGGAATTGCAACCGCCGAGCCGCGCGAAAAGGCCGTTGTCCGCAATCCGCCGTCAGTTGCAACGGACCACGGACCACGGACTACGGACAATGGGCCGAATCCAAAATCCAAAATCGAAAATCCAAAATTGCCGCCGCCCCTCCCAGCCCTGAGCCAAATGTCGCTCGTCACCGAGCCGGCGCCTTTGCCGGGCCTGACGAGTTGGACGCTGGAAACGCTCGACCATCGCGGAGAGATCCACAAGATGGAGTTCAACCCCGACGGCACGCTGTTGGCCACCTACGGCGAAGACGGCGCGGTGCGCTTATGGCACAGCGAGACGGGCGAGTTGGCCCGCATTTTCGTCGGCGCCGATTCTCCTTCGGGCGGCATCGCTTGGTCGCCCGACGGCGCGTCGATCGCCGTCGCCGCCGGCAGCAAGATCAACGCCTGGCAAGCGGCCACCGGCAAGAGCGTTTGCAATATCTCGCTCATCGACGGCGAAGCCGCCTCGCTCGCCTGGTCGCCCGACGGCAAGACCTTCGCGGTCGGCCAACGGCCGGTCGACCAGCCACAAACGGATTTGTTGCGCTGGTTGACGCGCGCTCCCGCGGAACAGCTTTGCCTCTACGACGTCGCCACGGGTGTACGTACCGCCGTTCGCCGCCGCGACGACTGGAATGTCGAGCAAATCGCCTGGTCGCCCGACAGCAAGCGCTTGATTGAAAGCGGCGAAAAGTCACCGTCGTTCCTGGTCACCGCAGCAGAGCTCGTAGTTCATGCAATTCGAGCGCCGGAGTCCTGGGAGGCTGCGCTTGCTTGGACGGCGGAGGGGAAGCCATTGTTCGCACGTCCTTGGGAGGTTGAGAAGAAGTTGGTGATGCAGCTTTGGCAAGCGGATCCACCGAAGCTGCTGCGCACCTTTGCGACCCAGCATGAAGGCGAGCGGATCGGCTGGCTTGCCCTCTCTGGCGATGCGCGACTCGTCGTCTTGGGATGCAGAGATACCTATCAAGGATACGCGTCGGAACGTGCCGCCTACGTTTACGACGCTGAGACGGGCGATGCCGTGGCGCACTTCGCCCATTCGCCCGGACACCCCGGTGAATGGAAGAACGAGGACGCGCCGCCGCTCTCAAGTTGGGAATACGAGCCGCGATATGCCCTGTCGCGCGACGGAAAACGATTCGCGCGCTGTGGCCAACAGCTTGGGGGCCCTGCCGTGTTCGATATTCGTTCCGGCGAAACGCTGCGCGACCGACGGCGCATGACGACGTTTTGGCTGGGGTACCCGCATTTTCTCGCGGCTTGGTCGCCCGACGGCGAGTCGCTCGCGGTGCGGGGCGAAGACGGCGCTGCGCAGTACATCGACATACCGTCCGCCTGGCCGCGCGCCGCGGGGCCGGCCGGCGTCTATGGATATCCCGGATTCAATCCATACACCTTCGAAGGCTTGCGCTGGTCGGCGGATTCATCTCACCTGACAATGGCACACGCGCTAGGCGGGCGCATCGAGATCCAATCGGCCAAAACAGGTCAAGCCGAGTCAAACTGCGAGGTCCGACCCGAGGCGGGGGCGGACCCCTTCGTCTACTGCACCGCCCTATCGGCTGACGCGAAGTTTTTCGTGGGCATACACGGTGGACGTTTGCGCGTATTCGAGAGCGCCGGGTCGCGGCTGCTCAAGACGCTCGACGCCATGATCGATAAACCGGAAACGTGGTCGCCCGACGCGAAACGGCTCGCCGTGAGGCACGGCGAGGCGACGGAGATTTGGGACATTGAGGCCAACGAGTGCGTGCGGCGGTTCGACGGTGGGAGTGCGTCGCTGGTCTGGTCGCCAGACGGTTCGCGTTTCGTGCTTTCGGGCGGCGGCGAGGCCACGATCCACGACGCGGCCAGCGGCAACGTGTTGCACGATCTCGACGAACCGCCCCTCGGCTCTGCGAAAGACTGGCCTCGGCTGGCCTGGTCGCCCGATAGCCGCCGCATCGCCGGCCGCGGACGCGTTTGGAATGCCGAAACCGGCGAAGTGATCGCGCGTTTGCCCGGCGCCGCGTTGGCGGGCGAAACCGGCGCGCCGGCCTGGTCGCCCGACGGCGCCACGCTGGCTTATCTCGGCCCCGGCCGGGCGGTAGTGGTCGCCGATTTAGCACCGAAGGTGCGTCATTCCACAGCCCAGGGTGAAACCCTGGGTAACGTGAAAGCGCAAAACATTGTAGCCCTGAAAGGGCGTGATTCCGATGGTTCGCAGCGCCTCGTTGGCGCCGACGGCGCTATCGACGCCGGGGAATCTCGCCCCGTTGGGGCTGAGAATTCCAATGCGAAATCTACCCAGGGTTCCGCTGCGCTGCACCCTGGGCTATCGAATTCGGCCCCTTCGGGGTCGCCACAAGTCACCGCCATGCTGCTCACCTTCAATCGCGGGCAAGTGGTTTCGATCTCGCCGAGCGGGCACTACCGCGCGTCGCCGCGGGCTGATGAACTGTTGGTCTACGTCGTCGAGACCGCCGACGGCCAAGAGACGCTTTCGCGCGAACAGTTCGCCGAACGGTTTGGCTGGAAGAACGATCCGGCCTGGGCCGCGCGAAACGTAGCTCCGACACTCCGTGGCGGAGAAGCGGTCGCCGAAGGCGACCGGCTAGCGCTCCCGTCACGGAGTGCCGGGTCTACCTTGGGCTCGCTCGCACTCGTCCAGCGCCCCGCCGCCCTGCCGGGCGTCGAAAGCTGGACGATCGCGCAGCGGTCGCCCCAGCATGTTCCGAATCAGTGGCAGCCAATCAGTCTCTCGCCTGACGCGAAATGGCTCGCGCATGCCGGCCAAGATGGCGCAGTGCGGCTGATCGACGCCAACAGCGGCAAGGCCGAACGGGTGCTTGCCGGCCACGATGGGCCGCTGGCCGCCGTCGCTTTTTCGCCCGATGGCAAGCTCGTCGCCTCGTTCGATTGCATCGCCCGCAACGTGCGCATCTGGGACGCCGCGACGGGCGCCCAACGGCGTAGCGTCCAGACTGGTCTCGGACGTTTTTATTCAGCACTTCATTGGTCGCCTGACGGCGCGCTTCTGGCTGTCTGCACCCAGTATGCCCCGTTGCGCTTGCTCGACGTCGCCAGCGGCGAATTTCTGCCGCAGCCGATTGGGCACTCGGGACTGCTGGAGCCGGATTACTTCGCCTGGTCGCCCGACGGCCGGAGGTTTGTCTCCTGCGCAGACGGCAATCGCGAAATCCGTATTTGGGACGTTGCCACGCTCGAACCTGCGTTCAAGCTGGAAAGCAAGTTCGATACTGCTCCTTACGTTACTTTCGGCTGGTCGCCCGATGGCAAGACGCTGGCCGCCCACGTGGGCAGAGGCGAGATTCGCGTGTGGGATGCCGTCAGCGGCAAGTTATTGAGGACGCTGGCCGATAAACACCCCGTGTGGGACGTGCGACTGGCCTGGCTGCCCGACGGCGAGACGATCGCGATCAATGGCGGAAATGGCGCGCTCGGCTGGCGACTGTGGGATGTTATCGCGGCGAAGCCCGTTATGGATGTCGTGCCATACGGCTACATCTGGGGCTTCTCGCTTTCGGCCGACGGCCAAACGCTGGCGATGGGCGATGCGCGCATTGGGCTGTTCGATGTTCGTTCGCGAACGCTCAGGCGAGAAATTGAGGCATCACTCTGGGCCCAGAGCGCCGCATGGTCACCCGACGGACGCGAGTTGGCCGTGACAGGCGACGATATGGCCGTTTGGTCCAACGCCAGGGCCCGCGGACTCACCATGCTGCCAACGGAGAATTGGTTCGGAGCTCAGTGGCTGCAACGCGGCGACGCGATCCTCAACACGGTCGGCGGCGGCGCCATGCTTTTCTCCCGCCGGGCGCAGCATTGGGAAAAGAGGCACCTGCCGATCGGGGTTGGTAGCTACGGCGGCCACGACGTGGCATCGCTTTCGCCCAATGGCAACCTTCTGGCTTGCAGCAACAACGACATCAAGGCCGAAGATCTCGGCAAGCGGCGCGTCGAGATATGGGACCTCGCGACCGCGAAACGGTTGGTGCAGATGGAGCCTTTGGGCCAGTACATTCACGCTCTGGCGTGGTCGCCCGACGGTGAACTGCTGGCGGCGGGCACGGACGATGGAAAATCGGCGATTTACGATTCCGCAAGCGGAAAACGACTCGCCGAGCTGCCGGCAACTAAAGGCCCAATTCGACCGCTTGCCTTCTCGCCCGACGGCAAGACGCTGGCGGCCGGGTATGGCGCGCACGATAACGGTTTCGTGCGGCTGTATAATGTTGGCGAGTTGAAGGCGTCAGGCCGCCCAGAGGGTACCCGGCGTCAGGCGTCAGGTGAAGAAGATGGAGAGCCCCTTAACCCCAGCCCTCTCCCGGAGGGAGAGGGAGTACGCGCTGACGCGTCGCTCGATCCAAAACCGCAAATCGAAAATCCGAAATCCGCCACGCCGCCGGAGCCAAAAGCGGACGGCACACGGAGTGTGCCTGCTACTTTGCCGCCGTTGCGTGAACTGCCGTGCGATCAGACCATTTATGATCCCGAAATCGTCGCCTTGCGCTGGTCGGCCGACGGCCGCACGCTGCAGGTGCTCGACCGCGCGGCGGTGTATGTCTTCGACGCCACAACCGGCGAACGCTTGGCCGAGGCCCCGCGCCTGGACCGCACGCCTCACGGACATCGCCCCGCGAA
>DATLUO010000241.1 GCA_035533075.1 Pirellulales bacterium
GCGCGGCTGATAGCCCAACTGGCCGCCGAGAAAAAAGTCGCCACGCAGATGGGCACGCAGAACCACGAGCATCCGGGCTATTTGCGGCTGGTGGAATTGATTCAGTCGGGCGCCATCGGCGCCGTGCGTGAAGTACACGTCATCACCGACCGGCCGGGCAGTTTTTGGCAACAGGGGCTCGAACGGCCGACCGACGCGCCGCCGGTTCCCAAAAGCTTACACTGGGATTTGTGGCTCGGCCCGGCAGCCGAGCGGCCTTACAACCCCGCGTACGTGCCGTTCCGCTGGCGCGGCTGGTGGGATTTCGGTTGCGGGGCGATCGGCGACATGGCGATTCATCTGATGGACCCGGCCTTCTGGGCGCTCAAGCTTGGCGGGCCGGTCAAGGTCACATCGAAGGGCCCGCCGCCGCACGCGGAAAGCGGCCCGACCTGGATGGAATCGCACTTCGAGTTCGGCCCGCGCGACGGCCTGCCGCCTTGCCAAGTCGTTTGGTACGAAGGCACAGTCAAGCCGCAGCCCGAGAGTGCCGCCTTGCTGCCGATGAACGGCTCGCTGTTCATCGGCGACGAAGGCAAGATCGCCATCGAGCACGGGCAGATGCCAAAACTGCTGCCCGAAGAAAAGTTCGCCGCCTTCGAAGGCCCCGAGCCCTCGCTGCCGCGTTCGCCCGGTCATCACCAGCAATGGATCGAAGCCTGCAAGACCGGCGGACGCGCGGGGAGCAACTTCGCCTACGCCGGCCCGTTCACGGAGATCGTGCTGTTGGGCAACGTGGCTTACCGCGTCGGCAAGCCGATCACTTACGATCCCGCGTCGGTGAAAATCACCGACGTGCCCGAGGCCAACCGGTTCCTGGGCAAAGAGTATCGCAAAGGCTGGGAAGTCTGAGGCGACAGCGGCGAGCCGGAGGCGTCAGCCTCCGTGTCGTACCACGGCATCCATCGCAGTCGCCGTCGTGCATGCGTTCGGCGTGCAACGCGAAGGCCTATGCCGCAGAGGAATCACGAAAGCGCGAAAGAACGAAAGAGGAAGGCCAGATGCGTTTAATGAGGTTCGCAGTCGTGACAGATCGGGTATTCATTTCCTTCGCGGTGCTGCTGGCATTGGCCGCGATGACTCGCGCCGACGAGCCGCAGCCGGTCACGCGGTCGCTGTATGTCGAAGGCTATACGGATCAGCTCAGTTATGCGCCGGGCGACACGGTCGAGTTCCACGTCTCCGCGACGGCGCCCAAGTGGTCGCTGGAAATCTCGCGGCTGGGGGCGAAGACCGAAACGGTTTTCAAGCAGGAAAACCTAGCGGGCGCCGCCTACCCGGTTCCGGCCAATGCTTCGTCGCACGGCTGCGGCTGGCCGGCATCGTTTACGCTGAAGATTCCTTCGGATTGGCGCAGCGGCTATTACGACGCAGTGCTGCGCGTAGCCGATGGCGGCGGCGAGTTCACCGAGCGCAACCGCCGCACGGCCGAGTCACGGCTGTTTTTCGTCGTTCGTTCGGCTCAGCCGGGAAAGAATTCCAAGATTCTGTTGCAATTGGCCACGAACACGTACAACGCCTACAACAATTGGGGCGGGCATAGCCTGTACGCCTTTCACGCCCGCAACAAGCTGCAAGGCACGCGAGTTTCGTTCGATCGCCCGCTGGCCGGGCAGTTTCGCACCTGGGAGTTGCCGTTCGTGGCCTGGGCCGAGCGTAACGGCATTGCCCTCGAATACGCGGTCAACTCCGATCTCGAATTTCGCCCCGAGTTGCTCAAGCAGTATAAGCTGGTGCTCAGCGTCGGCCACGATGAATATTGGTCCACGCCGATGCGCGATCATCTGGAAGCTTATATCGGCGCGGGCGGCAACGTGGCCTTCTTCAGCGGCAACACTTGCTGCTGGCAGGTGCGCAGCGAGGCCGAGGGCCGGCAGCTTGTCAGTTACAAGCAGGCGTTCAATCTCGATCCGCTGTTTCCCAGCGGCAAGCGGCGGCTGTTGGCCACGCTTTGGAGCCATCACCTCGTAGCCCGGCCGGAGAACCAACTGACCGGCGTGGGCTTTCTGCACGGCGGCTATCATCGCAGCCACGGCCAATACATGGACGGCGCGGCGGCGTTTACCGTGCATCGCCCCGAGCATTGGGTCTTCGCCGGCTCGGGGCTGAAGGCCGGCGAAAGCTTCGGCGGCAAGAACACGATCGTGGGCTACGAGTGCGACGGCTGCGAGTTCGAGTTGCAAGACGGCTTGCCGACCCCGACGCATCGCGACGGCACGCCCGAGACGTTCGCGATTCTCGGCACATGCCCTGCCCGCTGGCATCCCGATGACGCGCTGTGGTACGACCGCTTTCCACGCGACAAAACGGGCGCCCCGGCCGAAGGCCACGCCGTGATGGGCGTCTACACGCGCGGCGGCTCCGTTTTTACCGTTGGCACGACCGACTGGGCACACGGCCTGGCCGGCGACGACCCGGCCGTCGAGCGGATCACGCGGAACGTGCTCGAGCGGTTTTCGAAGTAGCTCTTGGCATCCGAAGCGTCAGCCACTGAAATGCCGGAGTATTTCCTGCTTCTGCGGTGATGGGACATCTCGCCGAAGCCTCCGATCTCGGTCGCTGCAAGATTCCGGCCTTCTTGACGCGCGATCGGCTATATACTGCTGTGTTAATGCGTGAACCGTTTCAGGCAACATTACTGAGGCCAACAATGGTTCGCCAAAGGTCCACGCTCAAGCAGTTTTCGATTGTCGCTACGGCTCTTTGCCTCACCTTGGGTACGTTCGGCATCTGCGGAATATCATGGAGTCCACGAATATCCATTGCGCCTGCAAAGGTGGGGCAGCGGATAGCGGTTCGGGTTCAGTATCCTCCTTGGCACGGTCGCAGGTTCGCGCTTTGGATATGTCCTAGCGGGACCTATGATTGGTGGGGAGATGGCGAGCGAGACACGGGAGTCGCGGGCCTCGCAACGCGCAAATGGCACGGCGGCTATTATTCCGAAGCGCAGTTGGGCCCGGTCCTCGCGCCGGGTGATTATGACGTCTATCTGACGTATGAAATTGCCCCGCCAATTGATGCTGAAGATCATACTCCGGCGTACGGTAAGATAACCGTGGCGGAGTGAGTCCTGTCCGTTCAGGATTGCCGGCGCTAAGCGATTAAGGCCGCGTTTTTTCGCTGCTTGTCCAGGCATGCCGCCGAATTCCGAAGACATTGCTCCAATCGCGCAAGCAATCTTCGTTGCGTCGCTTCCAACTTGCGGACCATGATCAGCAGCGGTTCGTCCGGCGGCGACGCAGGCAGGAACTCGAAGCTGCCTTGCCGATTCGCCCCAAGTGCTTTTTTGTCCATGAGTTGCAACCTTAAGTGGGAGGCGTTCTCGAGTTGACGTTCGCCGCAGATTCGCGTTCACTTCAAGTAACGTCGAAAATGGCCCGAGGCGCGCGCAGCAGCGGATGCGACTGGGGTTGTTCGACGGGCGAGACGCCGGGCGCCGGATTGCGCCGCGGGGCTTCATTGCCGCGGCAATTTCGCCTTTTTCAGGCACTGCTCGGAGCTGCGAATGCTCTTGTCGAGTTGTTGCAAGAGCCGGCGTTGGGTCTTTTTGAGTTCCAGCGTTTTGGCACGGAGAGAATCGGCTTCGACGGCTTTTTTGCGATTGGGCGACATCGAAATCCTGCATGAGCGGTCCACTCAAGTCGACGACATCCTCAGCGTTCAATCGAATAAAGCATCCGCAGCCCGACATGCTATCCGCCATTCTTTCCAATTCGGTTTCCGGTAAGCGCCTGTCATAATAATTGCAATTAAGAATCTTTTATATATCCAGTTTCTCGGCGGCGCGGTCAGTTAGCGGAAGAGAGCGTCGTTCCAACTACAAATTACCTGTCGTGGAGGCGTCCCGCCTGTGACGAAGCAGGCGTCCCGCCCGCACCACAACTCAGGACGCCGCCCGGCAATGCTCGATTTGTCGCGTGCCGCTGGCTAGGATGAAGTGCATCGCGCCGCAGGCGCATCAACGGTACAGAGGTCGGTCATGTCCCGCGTCGATCGCGTGTCGGAAGTCGTCCAGGCTTTGGAAGATAAGATCCTAAGCGGCGGTCTCAATCCCGGCGATCCGCTGCCCTCGGAGCGAGAGATCAGCACGCAACTGGGGGTCAGCCGCACCGTCGTTCGCGAGGCGATCGGCCGGTTGGCCGGCCTGGGCCTGGTTCGCAGCATCCAAGGTTCGGGCACGCGGGTCGCCGCGCCGAGCGGCCGGCAGATTTCGGTCGGCTATCAGCGTTTGCTGCGCTGGTCGGATTGCCGGTTGGAAGACCTAGCCGCCGTGCGGTTGCCTTTGGAGACGGCCATCGCGGCGTCGGCGGCGATTCATCGCACCGAGGTTCAGCTCGCTTCGCTCGAAGAGACGCAGCAGACTTTGGGAAACCCGGCCAAATCGCTCAAAGCGCACCTCAAGGCCGACCTTGATTTTCACGCGATTCTCGCCGAAGCCACCGGCAACGCGATGTTCCACCTGGTGCTGGCGCCGATTCAGGAATTGCTCATCGAGAGCCGGCGGCAGACGCTGGGCCGCCACGGCGCGGCCCTCGCCCATCGTCACCACGCCGACATTCTGGCCGCCGTCGTAGCCGGCGATGCGCGGCTCGCCAGCCAGGCCATGCGAGAGCATATCGAAGCGAACTTTCAGCACTTGCGTGCAGCGGCGACGAGCGTCGATGCGGTCCTGCTCGGCGATCAGCCGCAGGGTGGCGATACCATTCAGCGGCGCGTCAAGGAATTTCCGTAGGGAACGCCCTGCTATGCGGTTCAGCCGCAAGGCGGCGCAGAATCATCCTGTACCGCCCGTCGAGAAGGTTTCGCGAACCCAGGCTCGGAATGAGCGGATCCACGCCGTCTCGTCGGTCGTCGCTCGCTCTTCGAGGAAGCGATTCAGTCCCGCTATGCGCAATTCCAGCAAATTCCTGCTGCGTTCGGATTCAGCGTACTGTCCTTCGGCCAGCCATCGTCAATCTCGATATGAACATCCCCTCGGCCGCAACGGCGCGCGGCGAGGGGATCGGTGGGTTTCGCGTTTTCTCGCGGCGGCCGATCAGGCCTGGAACGAACTGCCGCAGCCGCAGCTCTTGACCGCGTTGGGGTTGTCGAAGGTGAAGCCGCGCTTCTCCAGGCCTTCGTAGAAGTCGACCGTCGTGCCGTCGAGATACAGCGCGCTCTTCTTGTCGACGACCACCGTCACGCCGTGATAGTCGTACTTGCTGTCGACCTTTTCATCGTAGGTCTTGTCGAAGCCGAGGCTGTATTGAAAGCCGCTGCAGCCGCCGCCCGCCACGCCGACGCGCAGGACCGTGTCCTCGTCGAACTTCTGTTCCTGCATGATCCGCTTGACTTCGTTGGCGGCCTTTTCGCTCAATGCCACTGCCATAGTGCTCTACCACTCCTGAAAAAGGGTGCGTGCTTGCTAAGCCCGGATTTTGACAACCAAGTATGCCTAAATTATACAACTCGCTGGAAAAAGGGAAGCCAGCCGGTCCCGAAACCGCGAAAAAACGCCTCAGGCCAGGCTGCTCAGCTTGCGCAGCCGGACGACCGCCTGGCTGACCGCCTCGATGGCAAACTCGACGTCGTCGGCCGTATTGAACCGGCCCAAGCCGAAGCGCAAGCTGGCCCGCGTCAGATCTTCGCTAAGACCCAAGGCCCGCAGCACATGGCTGGGCTCCGGGTCGGCCGACGTGCAGGCGCTGCCGGAGCTGACCGCCAGCCGCTTCATGCTCATCATCAAGGCCTCGCCGTCGACGTGGGCGAAACTGAGGTTCAAATTGCCGGGCAAGCGCCGGCTGCGGTCGGAAAGGGCCGGCCCGTTGAGCGACACTCCTTCGAGGGCTTTCAACAACCCGGCGCAAAGCCGATCGCGCAGCTCCGCCAGCCGCGTCGCCTCTGCAGGCAGTTCCGCGAGGCAAAGTTCCAGCGCCTTGGCGAAGCCCGCGATGCCCGGCACGTTGAGCGTGCCGCTGCGCAGCCCCCCTTCCTGGCCGCCGCCGTCGATCTGCGGCTGCAAACGGACGGGCGGACTGCGGCGCCGGACGTACAACGCCCCGACCCCCTTGGGGCCGTATATCTTGTGGGCCGAGAAGCTCATCAAATCGATCTGCAATTCCGTCACGTCGACGGGCAGTTTTCCGACGGCTTGCGTGGCGTCGCAGTGCAATAGTACTCCCCGCTGGCGGCAGATGGCGCCGATTTCGGCCAGCGGCTGGATGACGCCGATCTCGTTGTTGGCCAGCATCACCGAGACCAGCGCGGTGTCGTCGCGGATGGCGGCGGCCACTCGCCCCGTGTCGACAAGCCCCGCGCAAGCTTCGCCGACCGGCGCCACCGGCAAGAGCGTGACTTCGAAGCCGCGGCGGCCGAGACGCTCCAGCGGATCGAGCACGGCTTTGTGCTCGGTCGCGAGGCTGATGAAATGATCGCCTTTGCGCTTGCCGCGTTCGGCGACGCCGCGCAACGCGAGATTGTTGCTCTCGGTCGCGCCGCTGGTGAACACGATCTCGCGCGGCTCGGCGCCGATGGCCGCGGCGATCGACTGCCGCGACTCGTCGACGGCGTCCTTGGCCTCCCAGCCCCAGGCATGGCTCACGCTGCGGGCGTTGCCGTAGCGCTGGCTGAAAAACGGCAGCATCGCCTCGACCACGCGCGGATCGACGCGCGTGGTGGCGTGGTTGTCCATGTAAACGCGATCGGCGGGCATCGAGAATGCGCGAACGAACAGAGCTTTTTAAGAGCGGTCAACGCCGCCAACGCGGCGGCGGTTGCCGCCATTATATCAGTCCGGCGAACTGTCCGCTTCGAGCGAGTTGTTTTGCGCAGCCGCTCGAAGGCGGCTGGGCGCTTTTTAAGTTGGCGGGCGGTTAATTCCCAGTTTTTCACAATTTACCAGTAAGTTCGTCTCTTTCCTCGCCCGATATAATCCCAATGGAACTCCTCATGACGGGGCTGCCGGAGCAGGGAAGTGGTCGCACTTGTCCTGTACCTGGCGTGCGGCTCGACGCCAGAGTGCTACGTTGAAGAGCACGTCGACACGATCGCCGTGGTTCACGTCAAAGACGGCGCCGAGCTCGTCTTCTTCTTCGACTTCGTCCAGGGCGAGTGGGTTTGCCTCGATCATCGTTGGCTGGCGGGCGACATGCTGCCGGGCCGCTTGGGCGAACAGTGGACGCTCGCCTGGCACGACGACGGCGATTCGTGCTGGCGGCTGATACTCGCCGATCACTGGTACGAAACTTGGACGGACGAGAGCCCGTTGGCGGCGCAGCACAACCGTCCATGGTTCGCTCGCTTGTTGGCGCCCGGGCTGAAACAGCCCTGTAAACCCGTCCCGCCCTGAGCCCGTAGCGTCCGACGCGTCTTGAACCCGCCGCGTTTTCTCGCAGCGAGCCCTCCCGTCTCTCCGCCGAGCGTGCAAATCGCGTACGGAAAAAAACCGTCCGTTTGCGCAACCGCTACCCCCCTCCCCACGCAAAAGAGTGCTGTACAGACCCAGCGATCCATGCCAAACTAGGTTATTGGGAGAGTCGATCGACGGACCCGATGGTAGAGCGTTTAAAACGAGAGACGGTAAATGTGTAGCCAGACGATTGGTCGCCCGATGGAGATACTGTTGGTCGAAGATGGCCTGGTCGATGCTCGCGTGACGATCGCGGCGCTCCGCAAGGGCCTGATTCAGCACCGCTTGACGCTGATCCGCGATGGCATCGAGGCGATGGAATTTCTTCGCCGAGAGGGTAAGTTTGCCAGGGCGCCCCGTCCTGACCTGATTTTGCTCGATCTCTGCCTGCCCAAGAAAGACGGCCGCGAGGTGCTGGCCGAGGTCAAGGCCGACGACTCGTTGCGATCCATTCCGGTCGTCGTGATGACCAATTCGGACGACGAAGAAGACCGCCTGCAAAGCGAATTGCTCGGCATCGATTGCTTCATCACCAAGCCGGTCGACACCGACAAGTTCTTGACGGTCGTGCGACAGCTCAGGCGGTATCTGCACGCCGACCTGATTCTGCCCTCGGTTTGACGCGGCCCGGAATTCTTGCGCAATCGGCGCGTGGCAATCCCGCCGCCGCGCGCGGGAGGAAAACCTTGCCGATTGCGAGGCGTGCGCCGCGCTAGCGCGTTCGACTCGCCCTTGGCCTCTGCGAAAAAAGTCCGCCGACGCGTCGCGGCCCGATCGCCGAAAAGCCGAACTATCCTCCAGGCTTTTTCCCTCACGCGCGGTCCGTCCGCCGGACCCGGCGGGAATTGCCGAAGGAAACGGACAGGGAAAATCGGCTCAGTGGAACGTCCCAGCGCGATCTTCGGCCGCAACCCATTGAGCCACGGATGAAACACAGATGGATCACGGATGAAAAACAGAGTCGGAAAAACCGTGTCCGATCCGTGTTCGATCCGTGTTCGATCCGTGGCTCGCCCCCGCCAAAATCGCCGCTTGAATCTTCGCGAGACGCGGAGAAATAGAACGTTTGTAGGACGGATGTGGTTCATGCCGCGTTGGTCTCTCGGGGCTTGGTCGTTTGGGGCGCTGGCAATCGTCGTCTCGCTGGCGCGAAGCGCGCCGGCCGACGCGTTTCGACTACTGGCGTCCGACCACGAGGCGGCCCAGGCCCGCGTCGACCTCATCGACCAGGCGACCGTCTCGATCGAGACGTCGTATTATTGGATCGGCAACGACCGGATCGGGGCGATGTTCCTCTCGCGGCTCGAAGCGGCCGCCCGGCGCGGCGTGCGAGTGCGGTTGGTCGTCGACGCCGAACACAACGACGTGCCCCTGGAAGTCGAGGCCCTGCTGATTCGCTCGGGCGTCGAGATCAGGGAATATCACCCGGTCGGTCTGCGTCATCCGCTGTGGATCAACTACCGCATGCACGACAAGACGCTGGTCGTCGACGGCAAGCATCTGATCGTCGGCAGCCGCAATATTCGCGAACCGCATTTCGGCTTGGCCGAGATCAACTTCGTCGATCGCGACGCCTATCTGCGCGGCCCGACGGCCCGGCAGGTGCAAAGGTACTTCGAATGCCTGTGGACCTGCGCCGAAGTTGCGCCGCCCGATCTCGGTCGCCAGCCGCACCGGCGACGCGAGCGCAGCTCGCTCGATTTGACCAAAGTCGGCGTCCGCCAGGTCACCGGCCCGCTCTCGCCGCAGGAGGCGGCCCGACTTTGGCTCGAGGCGGCTAGCGACGTTGCCGTCGGCTGCCAGCCGATTCTCGGCGAGACGGAAACCGATTGGTCGGCCGCCGGCACGCGCCAGACGGAGTGCCTGCGGTTCGTCTTCGATCCGTGCGGGCGCAAGGGACATCCGCGCGGCATCAGCCGGCAACTGATCGACCTCATCGACGGCGCCCGCTCGAGCATCCTGTTCGAAACGCCCTACTTCCTGATGTCGAGCCGCTTGAAACGCGCGCTGGCCGGCGCCATCGCCCGCGGCGTGCAAGTGCGGGTATTGACCAATTCGCTGGAAACGACCGATCACCGCACGCTCACGGCCGGCTTTACCAACCAGAAACAATGCTTTCTGCTGCCGCGCGGCGTCGACGTCTGGGAGTTGGCCGGCGACGATCGTCACTTGCACGCCAAGTCGGCCGTCTTCGACGGCTCGATCGCCTTCGTCGGTTCATACAATTTCGATCCTCGCGCGGAGTATCTCAACACCGAAACGGGCGTCATCATCAATGCCCCGGAGATCGCCGCCTGGGTCGAGTCCTCGATCCGCGACCACATGCGGGGCAGTTATCACATCGGCTCGGACGGCCGCGATCGGGCCGAGGGCAGGCGCTTTCCGGGCGCCTCGGCCGGCCAGATCTTGAACATGGAGCCGTTGCGATTCGTCGCCCCGCTGGTGCGGCGGTGTCTGTAGACGCCGGGGATTACCGCCTCGGTGGTCGTTCGGCCAATCCAAGGGAGATTGCTCGGCTTCTGCAGTCTTCTTTCCGCGCTGCGGTTTACCACATTCACGGCATCGGTCGTGCTTTTGACGACTTGCGTTTTTCCGCAAGCCCGACCGAAAGGCGCCGTGTTTTTGAGCAATCGCTGCGAATTTGCCGAGGCTTTCGACAAACGCTCGCCCGACCGGCTTGCGAGGCCTATTCGCCCGAAAGTACGTGCCGGAACAACGGCATCCAAAGCAGACTGCCAATCGCAATACCTGCGACGAGCCACAAAGCGACTTGAAAGAACACGTTCGGTTGACGTAAGTCCTGATCCTCATTCATCGCTGCCACGTTGCTCCATTTCTGAGTTACCGCCTGCTTTCGTTGTTGAATCCCCGGCGACGGCCTGTGGCGCCGAACTGCGTCACTCCATCGGTCCATCGTCCATGCAATAGGTAGCAATTCGCGTGCCAAGCATCTGCCGACAGCAAGGGCGACCGAGCCGACGCGCCCGGTTGGCATAGCGGCTTACGTCAACACGATACCCGGGCCGATCAACAAACCGGGTTAGGAGCCGGTTAGGTTTCTGCGCGCTTTGCCGCGAAGAGCTTACACGCGCGAGAAGATCGAATCGCCGACGACGCCCGTGCTGTCGGAAAACGACTCTTGCTCGATGCCCAGCGAGTGCAGGATGCTGAGAAACACGTTCGACATCCGCGTTTCGTCGCGGCGCCAGTAGACGCCGTGCTTGAGCCCCATATTCGCCCCGCCGGCGATCAGGGTGGGAAGATTCCTCGGGTTGTGCGTGGTGCTGGCGCCGCTGCCGAAGAGCACGATGCTGTTGTCCAGCACCGGGCCGCTCTTATCGCGGAACTCTTGCAGTCGCGCGAAGAAGTACGCCAGTTGCTCGCTCAGGAACAAGTCGTACTTGGCGAAATTCAACTGGCCGTCCTTGTCCTCGGCGTGCGACAGGCTGTGGTGCGTGCGGCTCAGGCCGAGCTTCAGCGGGAAAGTATCGCTGATGCCCATGCCGTCTTCGCGATTCAGCATGAACGCCACGCTGCGCGTGATGTCGGCGTCGAAGGCCAAGGCGATCAAATCGAACATGTTGCGGTAATACTCGCGCGGTTCGCCCTCGGGAGAGGCGTCGAGATTGAGGTGCGAGTAGTCCTGGGCTTTCAGCGGGATGTCGATCCATTTCTCCGAAGCGGTCAGCCGCGATTCGACTTCGTCGAGCGAGGTCAGGTACTGATCCATCTTCTCGCGGTCGGAGTTGCCCAGCCGCTTATCGAGCGAGCGAGCGCTTTCGAGCACGGCGTCGACCAGGCGGATGCGCCGCTGGAGTTGATCGCGCCGCGATTCGAGCGACGCCCGGTCGCCGCGAAACAGGCGATCGAACACCCGGCGGGGACTGTTCTCGGCCGGGATCGGCTTGCCTTCCAGGCTGTACGAAATCGTGCCGGTGCGCGACAGAAAGCCTGTGCCGGCGTCGATCGACAACACCAGCGAAGGCTGGCGGCAGTATTGCTTGGTGTAGAGCGCGACGGCCTGGTCGAGCGCCACCGAGTTGTAAGCGCCCGGCTTGGGATTGTGCAGCGGGGCGCCGGTGAGCCACATGTCGGAGCAGACGTGCGGGTCGGCCTTGGGACCGCTCGGGTGGTACAGCCCGCCCAGGAAGCTCAATTGATTGCGAAACGGCGCCAGCGGTTCGGTCGATTTGCCGAACACGAACTGGCCGTTCTGCTCGGCCCTCGGGAACCAGCTCCAGTCGTCGATCGCGTGCTGCGGCCTCGGCAGCGACATGCCGTTGGCCGTGTAGAGGGCGCAGAATCGCCGGGGAATCTGCCCTGCAACCTCGTCGCCCATCGCGTCCAACACGGGCAGCGCCAACGAAACGCCGGCCAAGCCTTTGAGCACGGAACGACGATCGAGCTTCGCGGGTGCAGGCACAAGCATTCCTCGTTAATAAAGATATCGGCAGCGTGCAGACCGCTACTTCTCCAGGAACAACTCGCTTTGAACGACGAACCGGATGAGGTCTTGCAGGCGGTAACCGGCGGGCTTTGATTTTAGCCCCTCTTCCTTGAGGAATTCAAGTTCCTGGTAGCTCAGGCTGCGGCCCGCGGCGTAGCCGGCCAGGTGCTTGAGAAAGCTGAACGCCACCTGATCGAGCCGCTCTTCGGCCAGGTACTCGCGCAAGCCGCGGGCGTCGGCGATCTCCGTGCCGTCGGGCAGCGTCGATCGGGCGTCGACCGCTTGCCCGCTCTTGAACAGCCCGCCGGCGTCGAACTGCTCCAACGGCAGCCCCCAGGGGTCGATGCCTGAATGACACTTGGCGCAGCCTTCCTGATTACGATGCCGTTCGAGCTTCTGGCGGAGCGTGAGCTGCGCGCCGTCGTCCTGCGGCAGAACGGGCACGTTGGGCGGCGGATCGTCGGGCGGCTCGGCGATGATCTTCCGCGCCAGCCAGGCGCCGCGTTTGACGGGGTTCGCTTCCCGGCCGTCCGACAGTCCCGCGAGAATTCCGGCCTGGGCCAGCACGCCGCCCAGGTTCGCATGCTCGTGTTTGATCTCCACGAACTCGAAGCCGCGCTCGGTGCGATCGGCCAGGCCGTAGTAGCTGGCGACGACCTCGTCGGCCACGATGAAGTCGGATTGCACGAGGTTTTTAAGCGGGAGATTGTGACGCACGAGATGCGCGAGAAACTCCACCGGCTCTTGCCGCAAGTGCGTCTTGGCGTGGCGGGTCAGCCTCGGATAACGCTGGCGATCGGTCTCGACGACGTCGAGCTTGTCGAGGTTCAGCCACTGCGAAGCGAACTCGCGGGCGAACTGGTCGAACCGCGGGTCCTGGATCATGCGTTCGGTCTCGGCGTCGAGCGAATCGTGCAACCGCCCGGCTGCGGCCAGCGACAGCAGCCGCTCGTCGGGCGTCGTGTTCCAGAGGAAATAAGAGAGTTTCGAGGCCAACTCGAACGGGTCGAGAGGCTCTGCCTCGGGGCTCTTGCTGTTTTCGATCAGGAACAGGAATTGCGGTGAAGTCAGCGCGACCAGCAGCGCGTCTTTGACGCTTTGCCGGAATTCGTTCGTCCGCGCGAACGAATCTTGCCACACGGCGAACAGCGCCGCTTGTTCCTGCTCTGAGACTGGCCGGCGGAAGGCCCGCGTGGCGAACGAACGCAGGATTTCGCCCGCGTAGACGGCCGGCTCGGATTTGTGTTCCGAGTCAATAAAGATGTTGCCGTGCGTGGCCGGCGGCCAGGCGTCATAGAACGGCCCTTCGAAGTCCACGGAACGGACGAGCAACCGCGGCATGTCGCGGCCGTCGGTGTATTCGCTACGGACGCCGATTTCGCGGATGCCGGCCAGGTAGTTGACGTTGTCTTTCTCCACGTCGGGGCTGGGAAAGTTGGCGATGGCGCCTTCGAACACGTAGTCCTTCAGCTCCGAGGACGCCGCCGTTTGCGCATCGCCGACCGGCGCGAGCGTGCTGCCGCAATCGCGCCGCAAGCCGAGATGAACGCCGATTCGCGGCGAGCGGTTTTCGAAGATCGCGAAGCGTCGGGCCAGCTCGTGCGTTTCCTCCAAGGGCGTGAAGAGGATGCGCAACGGCGCCGGCTTGCCGCCGTATTCAGCGGCCACAGCCAGCGGACCGGCCGGTAATCGGACGAGCAGAAACGCCGGTTGATGAAGCGTTCCGGAAAAGCGCCGCTGGCCCAGGCTGAGCGTCAGGACCTGCGGCTTCATGGAGGCACGGGCGCCCTCGCCCGTGACTGCCGCGCCGGGCGGGGGCGCCCGGCCCTCCATTGATTCGGCGCCGTTCGTCTTCAATTGCGCATCGACCTGATAGATGCCCGCCGATTCGATCGCGACCGTTTGCGGCTGCGTGAGATCTTCGACCGCGACAGCCCCGGGCGACGACGCATCGCTGCTGGCGGCGCCGGGATCGAGCAGCAGGCCGTCGTCATATTTGGCGGCCTTGATCGTCACGCGAAACCGGCCCAGATCGGGCAGCTCGCGGAGCGAGATTTTGAAGTTGGCCTTCGGCCCGTAAGTGCTGTCGACCTGAAACAACTCGTCGCTGGGAATCGCCGGCCGCAGCAACAGGCCCTCGGGAACCGTCTGATACGCCAGGCCTTTGGGATAGCCGTCCGAGCCGCGCATGCAGGCGAAGACTGCGTGATAAATGCTGTCGTACTCGCGCCAGCCGCGCACCGTGTCGTTGCCCTGATAGCCTTCGATGAAGCGGTACTTGCTTCGCATCACGAACGGCTGGTACGCGAACGGCTTCGTGGGTTGCAACTGAGCGACTTTGAAGTCGTCGTTCTTGAGCAGATGGCTGAGGGCGCCGAGGATCAACTTGTCGGGACACGGCTCGGGGTTGATTTTCTCCCCCAGATCCATGCGGAAGTTTTGAATCTCGGGCGGCGAGGCCTCGTCGACGATCGAGCGATCAAGGGCCTTCTCCGCGATGCTGAAATAAGCTTCGACCAACAACGGCGAGAGCAACATCGTCCGGCCGTTATTCAAGAACCCTTCTTTGGAGACCGCGTCGGGCGGCAGCACTTCGGTCAAATCGTCTTCGATTGCCAAAAGATCTCGCAGCGTGTTGCGATATTGCGAGACGGTTAGCCGCCGCACGGAACCGTTCTTGGCCTGCTTGCGCGAGCGGACCATGACCAGCGCGTCGTCGATCCAGCCCGCGAGCAGTTGCCGCTCGTCGGCGGTCGGCTGGGGTTCGTCCTCGGGCGGCATCGTTTCGTCGGTCAGTTGCTCGCGAATCGCTTTCCAAAGGAACGCTCGCCGGCCTTCCAGCGAGCCGTCCAGGTGATCGACGCGAATGCCCGACTTCATCTTGTCGAGGTTGTGGCAGCGCAGGCAGTGTTTTTGGATCAGCGGCTGGATTTGCGTTTGAAACCGCTGCTGGATGGCGGCGACCTGGCCGGCGGCAGCTTCTTCGGCCGCGGGTGCGTTTTGGGCCAGCGTGTTTGCGATCTGAAAGATAAAGAGCAGGTTCGCCGTCGCCAGCACGGCAAAAGCGAAACGGAACTTCGACGTTGAATGCGAATGTGCGTGGGCCATGTTCTCTGCGATTTTTAGTTCGTCGGCCGTAAAAGGCGGGCTTTGCTCAGGGGGGTCCATTGTACGACAAAAACGCCCCGTCGAGTAATCTCTGCGCCGTTGCAAAATCCAGTTGCTGCTCGTCGGCGAAGACGATTTCGCTTGCTCCGTCATGCGTGCGGACGCCGAATGTTATCGCGTCGAAGGCCGCACGGTCGAATTCGTTTCCATTCCCGGCTGGGGCCACCAATGGTCGCCGGCGCACAACTCGCGAATTTGGAGTTTTCTTTCGCAACATTCGCTGGTCGGCGATCGATCCCGATTGCTCGACGCGAACTGAATTCCGGGTTACGCGCCGGACGTTTCCGGCCAGGCGCGCAGTGCGAACTCGGCGACTTCGCTCAGTTGAGCGCGGGTGGCGCCGCCGGCGGCCTGCACCGAAAGGCCCCAGATCACGGTAATGATGTAGCGAGCCAGGATCGCGGCATCGGCGCTTGCCGGCAGGTCGGCCTCGGCGATCGCGTGCCCGAAGCGGCGGCGGACCGCGGCCTCGGCCGCAGCCCGAGTCAGGCTGAGTTGCCGCCGAATCGACTCGGCGCCGGGTCCCGAGACCAGCGCCCCCTGTACGAGCAAACAGCCGTCGGGGTGGCGCGGGTTCATGGCCATGTCGATCGCGCCGCGGAACAGCGCTTCGGCAGCGCGGCGTGCGGTCGGTTCTTGCAGGGCTCGCGGCAGGTAGGAAGCCGGCTTTTCGAGATAGCGATCGAGGGCTTTGTGGAACAGGGCTTCCTTATTGCCGAAAGCGGCGTACAGACTGGGCATATTCACGCCCATCGCCCCGGCCAGCGACGCGCCTTCGTAGCCATGCCGCCAGAAGATCAACAGCGCCGCATCGAGTGCCGCATCGAGGTCGAATTTTCTCGGCCGCCCTCGGGGCATCCACCGCTTCCTCTCGCCCCGTCAATTATTTATCGAGTGCTACATTATACAGCTTGACAGGCGAACCGTGATGGCGACCGAAACCGAAAGCGGCGATTCGAACGCCGCTGGATCCGCGCCCGACAAGCCGCATGGTTATCGAAAACGACCGTCAAACTCGCCTGCCAAGAAAATCGCTTTTTCGTTAGACTAGCCTACGGGCGGTTTGAAGCGCCGCAACCAAGCTGGCGGCTCGCACGGCTCGATCCCTGCTTCCCGTACTTTTGTAACCGTCGCCCTTTATGCCGTATCCCGATCTGGATGGTTTTCTGGGAACGCGCGCGTCGTTGATGCTCGACGTGGTCTTTCTGGCGATGTTCGCCGTCTTGCCCGTCATGGCGTGGAGCATCTATTTGGTCAAGTTCCGGCGACGGTACCTGCTGCACAAGCGGATTCAGCTTGCCTTGGGCCTGGTGCTGCTGGTCGCCGTCGTGCTGTTCGAGGGCGATATGCGCGTCCATGGCTGGGCGGAGCGCGCCAAACCTTCGCCTTATCACGAGACCTGGGTTCCCTGCTCGCTTTACATTCACCTGCCGTTCGCCGTTTCGACGGCCATCCTCTGGCTCGTCGTGACGATCCGCGCGGTGCGGCGCTTTCCCTGCCCGCCCGAGCCCAACCAGCACAGCCGCTCGCACGTGGTCTGGGCCAAGCTGGCGGCGATCGACATGCTCTGCACCGCCCTGACCGGTTGGGTCTTTTATTGGCTGGCGTTCGTGGCCGGCTAGCAACCTGCCGGCTTTGCTTTCACCAACCGCCGACAGCCGGGGGTGGCTGGCGGCAGAGCCCAGGCGATGCCCCAGCGCACTGGGGCTTCGCCCGGCCCAGATCCAGAAGCTCGCTATCTGGACATGCAGCAATTCACGGCTGCCAAAGCGCTTGTCACGACCCTTGGTACGGGCTGACCTTGGCCACGGCTTTGCCGCCGGAGGCGGCGACGCGGTTGATCGCGTTAAGGAACGCTTTGGCGCTGGCCTCGATGCTGTCGGTCGAAACGCCGCGGCCGCGGTAGATCTGGCCGCGATGGGCGACTTCGACCGTCACCTCGGCCTGGGCGTCCTTGCCCACGGTTACGCTGTGGACGCGGAAGTCCTTGCAGACCACCTCGATGCCGGTGATCTGTTCGATTGCCAGAAACAAGGCGTCGAACGGCCCGTCGCCGGTACAGACTTCGCGGGTGATTTCTTCCTCGCCCCGCTTGAGCGTGAGGGTCACCTTCGGCACGGCGCCGGTGGCCGCCGCCAGCGTGTAGCGGCTGATCGACCACATCTCGCCGGTTTCGCGAATCTCTTCGTCAATCAGCGCGGCGATGTCGGCGTCGTAGACTTCTTTCTTCTTGTCGGCCAGGGCCTTGAATTGCACGAACAGCGTTTGCAGTTGCTCCGCCGAAAGGCTATAGCCCAGCGCCTTGACCCGATCGCCGAGCGCGGCCCGGCCGCTGTGCTTGCCCAGCACCAGGTCGGTCTGCGCGAGGCCGACGTCTTCGGGCCGCATGATCTCGTAGGTCGAACGCTCTTTGAGCATGCCGTCCTGGTGAATGCCGGCTTCGTGGGCGAAGGCGTTGCGGCCGACGATCGCCTTGTTGCGCTGCACCTGAATGCCCGTGATGTTCGAGACCAGCCGGCTGGCGGGCACGAGCCGCTGGGTGACGATGCCGGTCGTGCAGTGGTAATAGTCTTGCCGCGTGCGCATGGCCATCACGGCTTCTTCGAGCGAGCAATTGCCGGCCCGCTCGCCGATGCCGTTGATCGTACACTCGATCTGCCCGGCGCCGTTCTCGACGGCCGATAGGCTATTGGCGACGGCCAGCCCGAGATCGTTGTGGCAATGGATGCTGATCACCGCGCGATCGATGTTCGGCACGCGCTCGCGCAGCGTGCGGATCACGCGGCCCATGTGGGCCGGGGTGGCGTAGCCCACCGTGTCGGGAATATTGACGGTCGTGGCGCCGGCGTTGATGGCGGCCTCGACGACTTCGCAAAGAAAGTCGGGCTCGGTGCGGGCGGCGTCTTCGGGCGAGAACTCGATGTCGGAGCAATAGCCCGCCGCGCGGCGCACGCCGGCCACGGCTCGCTCGATGATTTCCTCTTTGCCCATCTTGAGCTTGAACTCGCGATGGATGGCGCTGGTGGCCAGAAAGACGTGAATCCGCGCCCGCTCGGCGTGCTTGAGCGCCTCCCAGGCCCGGTCGATGTCCTGGTCGTTGCAGCGGGCCAGGCCACAAATGGTCGAGCCTCGCACGCTCTCGGAGATCTGCTTGACGGCCTCGAAATCGCCTTGCGAAGCGATCGGAAAGCCAGCCTCGATAATGTCGACGCCCAAGGCGACCAGCGCCTGGGCGATTTCGAGTTTTTCGGGGATGTTCATGCTGGCGCCCGGCGATTGCTCGCCGTCGCGCAGCGTCGTGTCGAAGATAGTAATGCGTCGCGTTTCGCTCATCGGTCGATGGTCCTGTATTCGAGTGCTTGATTTGATTCTACCCTGTCTGCAGGCCGGTCCTAGACCGGCCCGGGTAGCGCCAACCGCGCCCTCGTCGGCAGCAGGCCGCGCCGGCGGTTGGGCGGCACGGCGCCGGCGGAAAACAGGCGAAAATCGAACGGCGAGTGCATTGCAGGAGCTTTTCCGAGTAGGTCAGGCTTTCCAGCCTGACGCCCACCGTAGGTCAGGCTTTCCAGCCTGACGGCCGTCAGGCTGGAAAGCCTGACCTACGGTGGGCGTCAGGCTGGAAAGCCTGACCTACTCGGAAAAGCTCCTGCAATGCACTCGCCGTTCGATTTTCGCCTGTTTTCCGCCGGCGCCGTGCCGCCCAACCGCCGGCGCGGCCTGCTGCCGACGAGGGCGCGGTTGGCGCTACCCGGGCCGGTCTAGGACCGGCCTGCAGACAGGGTAGAATCAAATCAAGCACTCGAATACAGGACCATCGACCGATGAGCGAAACGCGACGCATTACTATCTTCGACACGACGCTGCGCGACGGCGAGCAATCGCCGGGCGCCAGCATGAACATCCCCGAAAAACTCGAAATCGCCCAGGCGCTGGTCGCCTTGGGCGTCGACATTATCGAGGCTGGCTTTCCGATCGCTTCGCAAGGCGATTTCGAGGCCGTCAAGCAGATCTCCGAGAGCGTGCGAGGCTCGACCATTTGTGGCCTGGCCCGCTGCAACGACCAGGACATCGACCGGGCCTGGGAGGCGCTCAAGCACGCCGAGCGGGCGCGGATTCACGTCTTTCTGGCCACCAGCGCCATCCATCGCGAGTTCAAGCTCAAGATGGGCAAAGAGGAAATCATCGAGCGAGCCGTGGCCGGCGTGCGCCGCGCGGCGGGCTATTGCTCCGACATCGAGTTCTCGCCCGAAGACGCCGCCCGCACCGAGCCCGACTTTCTTTGCGAAGTCGTCGAGGCCGCCATCAACGCCGGCGCCACGACCGTCAATATTCCCGACACGGTGGGCTACGCCACCCCGGCCCACATGGGCCGCGTGATCCGCACGCTGCGCGAGCGCGTGCCGAACATCGATCGCGCGGTGATCAGCATCCATTGCCACAACGATCTCGGGCTGGCCGTCGCCAATAGCCTATCGGCCGTCGAGAACGGCGCCGGGCAGATCGAGTGTACGATCAACGGCATCGGCGAGCGGGCCGGCAATTGCTCGCTCGAAGAAGCCGTGATGGCCATGCGCACGCGGCAAGACTATTACCACTGCACGACCGGCATCGTCACCCAGCGGCTCGTGCCCGCCAGCCGGCTGGTCTCGAACATCACGGGCATTCAGGTGCAGCGCAACAAGGCGATCGTCGGCCGCAACGCCTTCGCCCACGAAGCCGGCATTCACCAGGACGGCATGCTCAAAGAGCGTTCGACCTACGAGATCATGCGGCCCGAAGACGTCGGCCTCGCGCAGACCGACCTGGTGCTGGGCAAGCACAGCGGCCGGGCCGCGCTCGGCGATCGGGTCAAGGCGCTGGGCTATAGCCTTTCGGCGGAGCAACTGCAAACGCTGTTCGTGCAATTCAAGGCCCTGGCCGACAAGAAGAAAGAAGTCTACGACGCCGACATCGCCGCGCTGATTGACGAAGAGATTCGCGAAACCGGCGAGATGTGGTCGATCAGCCGCTACACGCTGGCGGCGGCCACCGGCGCCGTGCCGAAGGTGACCCTCACGCTCAAGCGGGGCGAGGAAGAAATCACCCGCGAAGTCTGTACCGGCGACGGGCCGTTCGACGCCTTGTTTCTGGCAATCGAACAGATCACCGGCATCGAGGTGGTCTGCAAGGACTTCCGCGTCCACAGCGTAACCGTGGGCAAGGACGCCCAGGCCGAGGTGACGGTCGAAGTCGCCCATCGCGGCCAGATCTACCGCGGCCGCGGCGTTTCGACCGACAGCATCGAGGCCAGCGCCAAAGCGTTCCTTAACGCGATCAACCGCGTCGCCGCCTCCGGCGGCAAAGCCGTGGCCAAGGTCAGCCCGTACCAAGGGTCGTGACAAGCGCTTTGGCAGCCGTGAATTGCTGCATGTCCAGATAGCGAGCTTCTGGATCTGGGCCGGGCGAAGCCCCAGTGCGCTGGGGCATCGCCTGGGCTCTGCCGCCAGCCACCCCCGGCTGTCGGCGGTTGGTGAAAGCAAAGCCGGCAGGTTGCTAGCCGGCCACGAACGCCAGCCAATAAAAGACCCAACCGGTCAGGGCGGTGCAGAGCATGTCGATCGCCGCCAGCTTGGCCCAGACCACGTGCGAGCGGCTGTGCTGGTTGGGCTCGGGCGGGCAGGGAAAGCGCCGCACCGCGCGGATCGTCACGACGAGCCAGAGGATGGCCGTCGAAACGGCGAACGGCAGGTGAATGTAAAGCGAGCAGGGAACCCAGGTCTCGTGATAAGGCGAAGGTTTGGCGCGCTCCGCCCAGCCATGGACGCGCATATCGCCCTCGAACAGCACGACGGCGACCAGCAGCACCAGGCCCAAGGCAAGCTGAATCCGCTTGTGCAGCAGGTACCGTCGCCGGAACTTGACCAAATAGATGCTCCACGCCATGACGGGCAAGACGGCGAACATCGCCAGAAAGACCACGTCGAGCATCAACGACGCGCGCGTTCCCAGAAAACCATCCAGATCGGGATACGGCATAAAGGGCGACGGTTACAAAAGTACGGGAAGCAGGGATCGAGCCGTGCGAGCCGCCAGCTTGGTTGCGGCGCTTCAAACCGCCCGTAGGCTAGTCTAACGAAAAAGCGATTTTCTTGGCAGGCGAGTTTGACGGTCGTTTTCGATAACCATGCGGCTTGTCGGGCGCGGATCCAGCGGCGTTCGAATCGCCGCTTTCGGTTTCGGTCGCCATCACGGTTCGCCTGTCAAGCTGTATAATGTAGCACTCGATAAATAATTGACGGGGCGAGAGGAAGCGGTGGATGCCCCGAGGGCGGCCGAGAAAATTCGACCTCGATGCGGCACTCGATGCGGCGCTGTTGATCTTCTGGCGGCATGGCTACGAAGGCGCGTCGCTGGCCGGGGCGATGGGCGTGAATATGCCCAGTCTGTACGCCGCTTTCGGCAATAAGGAAGCCCTGTTCCACAAAGCCCTCGATCGCTATCTCGAAAAGCCGGCTTCCTACCTGCCGCGAGCCCTGCAAGAACCGACCGCACGCCGCGCTGCCGAAGCGCTGTTCCGCGGCGCGATCGACATGGCCATGAACCCGCGCCACCCCGACGGCTGTTTGCTCGTACAGGGGGCGCTGGTCTCGGGACCCGGCGCCGAGTCGATTCGGCGGCAACTCAGCCTGACTCGGGCTGCGGCCGAGGCCGCGGTCCGCCGCCGCTTCGGGCACGCGATCGCCGAGGCCGACCTGCCGGCAAGCGCCGATGCCGCGATCCTGGCTCGCTACATCATTACCGTGATCTGGGGCCTTTCGGTGCAGGCCGCCGGCGGCGCCACCCGCGCTCAACTGAGCGAAGTCGCCGAGTTCGCACTGCGCGCCTGGCCGGAAACGTCCGGCGCGTAACCCGGAATTCAGTTCGCGTCGAGCAATCGGGATCGATCGCCGACCAGCGAATGTTGCGAAAGAAAACTCCAAATTCGCGAGTTGTGCGCCGGCGACCATTGGTGGCCCCAGCCGGGAATGGAAACGAATTCGACCGTGCGGCCTTCGACGCGATAACATTCGGCGTCCGCACGCATGACGGAGCAAGCGAAATCGTCTTCGCCGACGAGCAGCAACTGGATTTTGCAACGGCGCAGAGATTACTCGACGGGGCGTTTTTGTCGTACAATGGACCCCCCTGAGCAAAGCCCGCCTTTTACGGCCGACGAACTAAAAATCGCAGAGAACATGGCCCACGCACATTCGCATTCAACGTCGAAGTTCCGTTTCGCTTTTGCCGTGCTGGCGACGGCGAACCTGCTCTTTATCTTTCAGATCGCAAACACGCTGGCCCAAAACGCACCCGCGGCCGAAGAAGCTGCCGCCGGCCAGGTCGCCGCCATCCAGCAGCGGTTTCAAACGCAAATCCAGCCGCTGATCCAAAAACACTGCCTGCGCTGCCACAACCTCGACAAGATGAAGTCGGGCATTCGCGTCGATCACCTGGACGGCTCGCTGGAAGGCCGGCGAGCGTTCCTTTGGAAAGCGATTCGCGAGCAACTGACCGACGAAACGATGCCGCCCGAGGACGAACCCCAGCCGACCGCCGACGAGCGGCAACTGCTCGCGGGCTGGATCGACGACGCGCTGGTCATGGTCCGCTCGCGCAAGCAGGCCAAGAACGGTTCCGTGCGGCGGCTAACCGTCTCGCAATATCGCAACACGCTGCGAGATCTTTTGGCAATCGAAGACGATTTGACCGAAGTGCTGCCGCCCGACGCGGTCTCCAAAGAAGGGTTCTTGAATAACGGCCGGACGATGTTGCTCTCGCCGTTGTTGGTCGAAGCTTATTTCAGCATCGCGGAGAAGGCCCTTGATCGCTCGATCGTCGACGAGGCCTCGCCGCCCGAGATTCAAAACTTCCGCATGGATCTGGGGGAGAAAATCAACCCCGAGCCGTGTCCCGACAAGTTGATCCTCGGCGCCCTCAGCCATCTGCTCAAGAACGACGACTTCAAAGTCGCTCAGTTGCAACCCACGAAGCCGTTCGCGTACCAGCCGTTCGTGATGCGAAGCAAGTACCGCTTCATCGAAGGCTATCAGGGCAACGACACGGTGCGCGGCTGGCGCGAGTACGACAGCATTTATCACGCAGTCTTCGCCTGCATGCGCGGCTCGGACGGCTATCCCAAAGGCCTGGCGTATCAGACGGTTCCCGAGGGCCTGTTGCTGCGGCCGGCGATTCCCAGCGACGAGTTGTTTCAGGTCGACAGCACTTACGGGCCGAAGGCCAACTTCAAAATCTCGCTCCGCGAGCTGCCCGATCTGGGCCGGTTTCGCGTGACGATCAAGGCCGCCAAATATGACGACGGCCTGCTGCTCGATCCCGGCGCCGCCAGCAGCGATGCGTCGTCGCCCGGGGCTGTCGCGGTCGAAGATCTCACGCAGCCGCAAACGGTCGCGATCGAATCGGCGGGCATCTATCAGGTCGATGCGCAATTGAAGACGAACGGCGCCGAATCAATGGAGGGCCGGGCGCCCCCGCCCGGCGCGGCAGTCACGGGCGAGGGCGCCCGTGCCTCCATGAAGCCGCAGGTCCTGACGCTCAGCCTGGGCCAGCGGCGCTTTTCCGGAACGCTTCATCAACCGGCGTTTCTGCTCGTCCGATTACCGGCCGGTCCGCTGGCTGTGGCCGCTGAATACGGCGGCAAGCCGGCGCCGTTGCGCATCCTCTTCACGCCCTTGGAGGAAACGCACGAGCTGGCCCGACGCTTCGCGATCTTCGAAAACCGCTCGCCGCGAATCGGCGTTCATCTCGGCTTGCGGCGCGATTGCGGCAGCACGCTCGCGCCGGTCGGCGATGCGCAAACGGCGGCGTCCTCGGAGCTGAAGGACTACGTGTTCGAAGGCGCCATCGCCAACTTTCCCAGCCCCGACGTGGAGAAAGACAACGTCAACTACCTGGCCGGCATCCGCGAAATCGGCGTCCGTAGCGAATACACCGACGGCCGCGACATGCCGCGGTTGCTCGTCCGTTCCGTGGACTTCGAAGGGCCGTTCTATGACGCCTGGCCGCCGGCCACGCACGGCAACATCTTTATTGACTCGGAACACAAATCCGAGCCGGCCGTCTACGCGGGCGAAATCCTGCGTTCGTTCGCCACGCGGGCCTTCCGCCGGCCAGTCTCAGAGCAGGAACAAGCGGCGCTGTTCGCCGTGTGGCAAGATTCGTTCGCGCGGACGAACGAATTCCGGCAAAGCGTCAAAGACGCGCTGCTGGTCGCGCTGACTTCACCGCAATTCCTGTTCCTGATCGAAAACAGCAAGAGCCCCGAGGCAGAGCCTCTCGACCCGTTCGAGTTGGCCTCGAAACTCTCTTATTTCCTCTGGAACACGACGCCCGACGAGCGGCTGCTGTCGCTGGCCGCAGCCGGGCGGTTGCACGATTCGCTCGACGCCGAGACCGAACGCATGATCCAGGACCCGCGGTTCGACCAGTTCGCCCGCGAGTTCGCTTCGCAGTGGCTGAACCTCGACAAGCTCGACGTCGTCGAGACCGATCGCCAGCGTTATCCGAGGCTGACCCGCCACGCCAAGACGCACTTGCGGCAAGAGCCGGTGGAGTTTCTCGCGCATCTCGTGCGTCACAATCTCCCGCTTAAAAACCTCGTGCAATCCGACTTCATCGTGGCCGACGAGGTCGTCGCCAGCTACTACGGCCTGGCCGATCGCACCGAGCGCGGCTTCGAGTTCGTGGAGATCAAACACGAGCATGCGAACCTGGGCGGCGTGCTGGCCCAGGCCGGAATTCTCGCGGGACTGTCGGACGGCCGGGAAGCGAACCCCGTCAAACGCGGCGCCTGGCTGGCGCGGAAGATCATCGCCGAGCCGCCCGACGATCCGCCGCCCAACGTGCCCGTTCTGCCGCAGGACGACGGCGCGCAGCTCACGCTCCGCCAGAAGCTCGAACGGCATCGTAATCAGGAAGGCTGCGCCAAGTGTCATTCAGGCATCGACCCCTGGGGGCTGCCGTTGGAGCAGTTCGACGCCGGCGGGCTGTTCAAGAGCGGGCAAGCGGTCGACGCCCGATCGACGCTGCCCGACGGCACGGAGATCGCCGACGCCCGCGGCTTGCGCGAGTACCTGGCCGAAGAGCGGCTCGATCAGGTGGCGTTCAGCTTTCTCAAGCACCTGGCCGGCTACGCCGCGGGCCGCAGCCTGAGCTACCAGGAACTTGAATTCCTCAAGGAAGAGGGGCTAAAATCAAAGCCCGCCGGTTACCGCCTGCAAGACCTCATCCGGTTCGTCGTTCAAAGCGAGTTGTTCCTGGAGAAGTAGCGGTCTGCACGCTGCCGATATCTTTATTAACGAGGAATGCTTGTGCCTGCACCCGCGAAGCTCGATCGTCGTTCCGTGCTCAAAGGCTTGGCCGGCGTTTCGTTGGCGCTGCCCGTGTTGGACGCGATGGGCGACGAGGTTGCAGGGCAGATTCCCCGGCGATTCTGCGCCCTCTACACGGCCAACGGCATGTCGCTGCCGAGGCCGCAGCACGCGATCGACGACTGGAGCTGGTTCCCGAGGGCCGAGCAGAACGGCCAGTTCGTGTTCGGCAAATCGACCGAACCGCTGGCGCCGTTTCGCAATCAATTGAGCTTCCTGGGCGGGCTGTACCACCCGAGCGGTCCCAAGGCCGACCCGCACGTCTGCTCCGACATGTGGCTCACCGGCGCCCCGCTGCACAATCCCAAGCCGGGCGCTTACAACTCGGTGGCGCTCGACCAGGCCGTCGCGCTCTACACCAAGCAATACTGCCGCCAGCCTTCGCTGGTGTTGTCGATCGACGCCGGCACAGGCTTTCTGTCGCGCACCGGCACGATTTCGTACAGCCTGGAAGGCAAGCCGATCCCGGCCGAGAACAGTCCCCGCCGGGTGTTCGATCGCCTGTTTCGCGGCGACCGGGCGTCGCTCGAATCGCGGCGCGATCAACTCCAGCGGCGCATCCGCCTGGTCGACGCCGTGCTCGAAAGCGCTCGCTCGCTCGATAAGCGGCTGGGCAACTCCGACCGCGAGAAGATGGATCAGTACCTGACCTCGCTCGACGAAGTCGAATCGCGGCTGACCGCTTCGGAGAAATGGATCGACATCCCGCTGAAAGCCCAGGACTACTCGCACCTCAATCTCGACGCCTCTCCCGAGGGCGAACCGCGCGAGTATTACCGCAACATGTTCGATTTGATCGCCTTGGCCTTCGACGCCGACATCACGCGCAGCGTGGCGTTCATGCTGAATCGCGAAGACGGCATGGGCATCAGCGATACTTTCCCGCTGAAGCTCGGCCTGAGCCGCACGCACCACAGCCTGTCGCACGCCGAGGACAAGGACGGCCAGTTGAATTTCGCCAAGTACGACTTGTTCCTGAGCGAGCAACTGGCGTACTTCTTCGCGCGACTGCAAGAGTTCCGCGATAAGAGCGGCCCGGTGCTGGACAACAGCATCGTGCTCTTCGGCAGCGGCGCCAGCACCACGCACAACCCGAGGAATCTTCCCACCCTGATCGCCGGCGGGGCGAATATGGGGCTCAAGCACGGCGTCTACTGGCGCCGCGACGAAACGCGGATGTCGAACGTGTTTCTCAGCATCCTGCACTCGCTGGGCATCGAGCAAGAGTCGTTTTCCGACAGCACGGGCGTCGTCGGCGATTCGATCTTCTCGCGCGTGTAAGCTCTTCGCGGCAAAGCGCGCAGAAACCTAACCGGCTCCTAACCCGGTTTGTTGATCGGCCCGGGTATCGTGTTGACGTAAGCCGCTATGCCAACCGGGCGCGTCGGCTCGGTCGCCCTTGCTGTCGGCAGATGCTTGGCACGCGAATTGCTACCTATTGCATGGACGATGGACCGATGGAGTGACGCAGTTCGGCGCCACAGGCCGTCGCCGGGGATTCAACAACGAAAGCAGGCGGTAACTCAGAAATGGAGCAACGTGGCAGCGATGAATGAGGATCAGGACTTACGTCAACCGAACGTGTTCTTTCAAGTCGCTTTGTGGCTCGTCGCAGGTATTGCGATTGGCAGTCTGCTTTGGATGCCGTTGTTCCGGCACGTACTTTCGGGCGAATAGGCCTCGCAAGCCGGTCGGGCGAGCGTTTGTCGAAAGCCTCGGCAAATTCGCAGCGATTGCTCAAAAACACGGCGCCTTTCGGTCGGGCTTGCGGAAAAACGCAAGTCGTCAAAAGCACGACCGATGCCGTGAATGTGGTAAACCGCAGCGCGGAAAGAAGACTGCAGAAGCCGAGCAATCTCCCTTGGATTGGCCGAACGACCACCGAGGCGGTAATCCCCGGCGTCTACAGACACCGCCGCACCAGCGGGGCGACGAATCGCAACGGCTCCATGTTCAAGATCTGGCCGGCCGAGGCGCCCGGAAAGCGCCTGCCCTCGGCCCGATCGCGGCCGTCCGAGCCGATGTGATAACTGCCCCGCATGTGGTCGCGGATCGAGGACTCGACCCAGGCGGCGATCTCCGGGGCATTGATGATGACGCCCGTTTCGGTGTTGAGATACTCCGCGCGAGGATCGAAATTGTATGAACCGACGAAGGCGATCGAGCCGTCGAAGACGGCCGACTTGGCGTGCAAGTGACGATCGTCGCCGGCCAACTCCCAGACGTCGACGCCGCGCGGCAGCAGAAAGCATTGTTTCTGGTTGGTAAAGCCGGCCGTGAGCGTGCGGTGATCGGTCGTTTCCAGCGAATTGGTCAATACCCGCACTTGCACGCCGCGGGCGATGGCGCCGGCCAGCGCGCGTTTCAAGCGGCTCGACATCAGGAAGTAGGGCGTTTCGAACAGGATGCTCGAGCGGGCGCCGTCGATGAGGTCGATCAGTTGCCGGCTGATGCCGCGCGGATGTCCCTTGCGCCCGCACGGATCGAAGACGAACCGCAGGCACTCCGTCTGGCGCGTGCCGGCGGCCGACCAATCGGTTTCCGTCTCGCCGAGAATCGGCTGGCAGCCGACGGCAACGTCGCTAGCCGCCTCGAGCCAAAGTCGGGCCGCCTCCTGCGGCGAGAGCGGGCCGGTGACCTGGCGGACGCCGACTTTGGTCAAATCGAGCGAGCTGCGCTCGCGTCGCCGGTGCGGCTGGCGACCGAGATCGGGCGGCGCAACTTCGGCGCAGGTCCACAGGCATTCGAAGTACCTTTGCACCTGCCGGGCCGTCGGGCCGCGCAGATAGGCGTCGCGATCGACGAAGTTGATCTCGGCCAAGCCGAAATGCGGTTCGCGAATATTGCGGCTGCCGACGATCAGATGCTTGCCGTCGACGACCAGCGTCTTGTCGTGCATGCGGTAGTTGATCCACAGCGGATGACGCAGACCGACCGGGTGATATTCCCTGATCTCGACGCCCGAGCGAATCAGCAGGGCCTCGACTTCCAGGGGCACGTCGTTGTGTTCGGCGTCGACGACCAACCGCACTCGCACGCCGCGCCGGGCGGCCGCTTCGAGCCGCGAGAGGAACATCGCCCCGATCCGGTCGTTGCCGATCCAATAATACGACGTCTCGATCGAGACGGTCGCCTGGTCGATGAGGTCGACGCGGGCCTGGGCCGCCTCGTGGTCGGACGCCAGTAGTCGAAACGCGTCGGCCGGCGCGCTTCGCGCCAGCGAGACGACGATTGCCAGCGCCCCAAACGACCAAGCCCCGAGAGACCAACGCGGCATGAACCACATCCGTCCTACAAACGTTCTATTTCTCCGCGTCTCGCGAAGATTCAAGCGGCGATTTTGGCGGGGGCGAGCCACGGATCGAACACGGATCGAACACGGATCGGACACGGTTTTTCCGACTCTGTTTTTCATCCGTGATCCATCTGTGTTTCATCCGTGGCTCAATGGGTTGCGGCCGAAGATCGCGCTGGGACGTTCCACTGAGCCGATTTTCCCTGTCCGTTTCCTTCGGCAATTCCCGCCGGGTCCGGCGGACGGACCGCGCGTGAGGGAAAAAGCCTGGAGGATAGTTCGGCTTTTCGGCGATCGGGCCGCGACGCGTCGGCGGACTTTTTTCGCAGAGGCCAAGGGCGAGTCGAACGCGCTAGCGCGGCGCACGCCTCGCAATCGGCAAGGTTTTCCTCCCGCGCGCGGCGGCGGGATTGCCACGCGCCGATTGCGCAAGAATTCCGGGCCGCGTCAAACCGAGGGCAGAATCAGGTCGGCGTGCAGATACCGCCTGAGCTGTCGCACGACCGTCAAGAACTTGTCGGTGTCGACCGGCTTGGTGATGAAGCAATCGATGCCGAGCAATTCGCTTTGCAGGCGGTCTTCTTCGTCGTCCGAATTGGTCATCACGACGACCGGAATGGATCGCAACGAGTCGTCGGCCTTGACCTCGGCCAGCACCTCGCGGCCGTCTTTCTTGGGCAGGCAGAGATCGAGCAAAATCAGGTCAGGACGGGGCGCCCTGGCAAACTTACCCTCTCGGCGAAGAAATTCCATCGCCTCGATGCCATCGCGGATCAGCGTCAAGCGGTGCTGAATCAGGCCCTTGCGGAGCGCCGCGATCGTCACGCGAGCATCGACCAGGCCATCTTCGACCAACAGTATCTCCATCGGGCGACCAATCGTCTGGCTACACATTTACCGTCTCTCGTTTTAAACGCTCTACCATCGGGTCCGTCGATCGACTCTCCCAATAACCTAGTTTGGCATGGATCGCTGGGTCTGTACAGCACTCTTTTGCGTGGGGAGGGGGGTAGCGGTTGCGCAAACGGACGGTTTTTTTCCGTACGCGATTTGCACGCTCGGCGGAGAGACGGGAGGGCTCGCTGCGAGAAAACGCGGCGGGTTCAAGACGCGTCGGACGCTACGGGCTCAGGGCGGGACGGGTTTACAGGGCTGTTTCAGCCCGGGCGCCAACAAGCGAGCGAACCATGGACGGTTGTGCTGCGCCGCCAACGGGCTCTCGTCCGTCCAAGTTTCGTACCAGTGATCGGCGAGTATCAGCCGCCAGCACGAATCGCCGTCGTCGTGCCAGGCGAGCGTCCACTGTTCGCCCAAGCGGCCCGGCAGCATGTCGCCCGCCAGCCAACGATGATCGAGGCAAACCCACTCGCCCTGGACGAAGTCGAAGAAGAAGACGAGCTCGGCGCCGTCTTTGACGTGAACCACGGCGATCGTGTCGACGTGCTCTTCAACGTAGCACTCTGGCGTCGAGCCGCACGCCAGGTACAGGACAAGTGCGACCACTTCCCTGCTCCGGCAGCCCCGTCATGAGGAGTTCCATTGGGATTATATCGGGCGAGGAAAGAGACGAACTTACTGGTAAATTGTGAAAAACTGGGAATTAACCGCCCGCCAACTTAAAAAGCGCCCAGCCGCCTTCGAGCGGCTGCGCAAAACAACTCGCTCGAAGCGGACAGTTCGCCGGACTGATATAATGGCGGCAACCGCCGCCGCGTTGGCGGCGTTGACCGCTCTTAAAAAGCTCTGTTCGTTCGCGCATTCTCGATGCCCGCCGATCGCGTTTACATGGACAACCACGCCACCACGCGCGTCGATCCGCGCGTGGTCGAGGCGATGCTGCCGTTTTTCAGCCAGCGCTACGGCAACGCCCGCAGCGTGAGCCATGCCTGGGGCTGGGAGGCCAAGGACGCCGTCGACGAGTCGCGGCAGTCGATCGCCGCGGCCATCGGCGCCGAGCCGCGCGAGATCGTGTTCACCAGCGGCGCGACCGAGAGCAACAATCTCGCGTTGCGCGGCGTCGCCGAACGCGGCAAGCGCAAAGGCGATCATTTCATCAGCCTCGCGACCGAGCACAAAGCCGTGCTCGATCCGCTGGAGCGTCTCGGCCGCCGCGGCTTCGAAGTCACGCTCTTGCCGGTGGCGCCGGTCGGCGAAGCTTGCGCGGGGCTTGTCGACACGGGGCGAGTGGCCGCCGCCATCCGCGACGACACCGCGCTGGTCTCGGTGATGCTGGCCAACAACGAGATCGGCGTCATCCAGCCGCTGGCCGAAATCGGCGCCATCTGCCGCCAGCGGGGAGTACTATTGCACTGCGACGCCACGCAAGCCGTCGGAAAACTGCCCGTCGACGTGACGGAATTGCAGATCGATTTGATGAGCTTCTCGGCCCACAAGATATACGGCCCCAAGGGGGTCGGGGCGTTGTACGTCCGGCGCCGCAGTCCGCCCGTCCGTTTGCAGCCGCAGATCGACGGCGGCGGCCAGGAAGGGGGGCTGCGCAGCGGCACGCTCAACGTGCCGGGCATCGCGGGCTTCGCCAAGGCGCTGGAACTTTGCCTCGCGGAACTGCCTGCAGAGGCGACGCGGCTGGCGGAGCTGCGCGATCGGCTTTGCGCCGGGTTGTTGAAAGCCCTCGAAGGAGTGTCGCTCAACGGGCCGGCCCTTTCCGACCGCAGCCGGCGCTTGCCCGGCAATTTGAACCTCAGTTTCGCCCACGTCGACGGCGAGGCCTTGATGATGAGCATGAAGCGGCTGGCGGTCAGCTCCGGCAGCGCCTGCACGTCGGCCGACCCGGAGCCCAGCCATGTGCTGCGGGCCTTGGGTCTTAGCGAAGATCTGACGCGGGCCAGCTTGCGCTTCGGCTTGGGCCGGTTCAATACGGCCGACGACGTCGAGTTTGCCATCGAGGCGGTCAGCCAGGCGGTCGTCCGGCTGCGCAAGCTGAGCAGCCTGGCCTGAGGCGTTTTTTCGCGGTTTCGGGACCGGCTGGCTTCCCTTTTTCCAGCGAGTTGTATAATTTAGGCATACTTGGTTGTCAAAATCCGG
Source organism: Pirellulales bacterium (assembly GCA_035533075.1). NCBI lineage: Bacteria > Pseudomonadati > Planctomycetota > Planctomycetia > Pirellulales > Pirellulales bacterium. The sequence continues at coordinate 31,788 of DATLUO010000241.1, forward strand.
GCTTAGCAAGCACGCACCCTTTTTCAGGAGTGGTAGAGCACTATGGCAGTGGCATTGAGCGAAAAGGCCGCCAACGAAGTCAAGCGGATCATGCAGGAACAGAAGTTCGACGAGGACACGGTCCTGCGCGTCGGCGTGGCGGGCGGCGGCTGCAGCGGCTTTCAATACAGCCTCGGCTTCGACAAGACCTACGATGAAAAGGTCGACAGCAAGTACGACTATCACGGCGTGACGGTGGTCGTCGACAAGAAGAGCGCGCTGTATCTCGACGGCACGACGGTCGACTTCTACGAAGGCCTGGAGAAGCGCGGCTTCACCTTCGACAACCCCAACGCGGTCAAGAGCTGCGGCTGCGGCAGTTCGTTCCAGGCCTGATCGGCCGCCGCGAGAAAACGCGAAACCCACCGATCCCCTCGCCGCGCGCCGTTGCGGCCGAGGGGATGTTCATATCGAGATTGACGATGGCTGGCCGAAGGACAGTACGCTGAATCCGAACGCAGCAGGAATTTGCTGGAATTGCGCATAGCGGGACTGAATCGCTTCCTCGAAGAGCGAGCGACGACCGACGAGACGGCGTGGATCCGCTCATTCCGAGCCTGGGTTCGCGAAACCTTCTCGACGGGCGGTACAGGATGATTCTGCGCCGCCTTGCGGCTGAACCGCATAGCAGGGCGTTCCCTACGGAAATTCCTTGACGCGCCGCTGAATGGTATCGCCACCCTGCGGCTGATCGCCGAGCAGGACCGCATCGACGCTCGTCGCCGCTGCACGCAAGTGCTGAAAGTTCGCTTCGATATGCTCTCGCATGGCCTGGCTGGCGAGCCGCGCATCGCCGGCTACGACGGCGGCCAGAATGTCGGCGTGGTGACGATGGGCGAGGGCCGCGCCGTGGCGGCCCAGCGTCTGCCGCCGGCTCTCGATGAGCAATTCCTGAATCGGCGCCAGCACCAGGTGGAACATCGCGTTGCCGGTGGCTTCGGCGAGAATCGCGTGAAAATCAAGGTCGGCCTTGAGGTGCGCTTTGAGCGATTTGGCCGGGTTTCCCAAAGTCTGCTGCGTCTCTTCGAGCGAAGCGAGCTGAACCTCGGTGCGATGAATCGCCGCCGACGCCGCGATGGCCGTCTCCAAAGGCAACCGCACGGCGGCTAGGTCTTCCAACCGGCAATCCGACCAGCGCAGCAAACGCTGATAGCCGACCGAAATCTGCCGGCCGCTCGGCGCGGCGACCCGCGTGCCCGAACCTTGGATGCTGCGAACCAGGCCCAGGCCGGCCAACCGGCCGATCGCCTCGCGAACGACGGTGCGGCTGACCCCCAGTTGCGTGCTGATCTCTCGCTCCGAGGGCAGCGGATCGCCGGGATTGAGACCGCCGCTTAGGATCTTATCTTCCAAAGCCTGGACGACTTCCGACACGCGATCGACGCGGGACATGACCGACCTCTGTACCGTTGATGCGCCTGCGGCGCGATGCACTTCATCCTAGCCAGCGGCACGCGACAAATCGAGCATTGCCGGGCGGCGTCCTGAGTTGTGGTGCGGGCGGGACGCCTGCTTCGTCACAGGCGGGACGCCTCCACGACAGGTAATTTGTAGTTGGAACGACGCTCTCTTCCGCTAACTGACCGCGCCGCCGAGAAACTGGATATATAAAAGATTCTTAATTGCAATTATTATGACAGGCGCTTACCGGAAACCGAATTGGAAAGAATGGCGGATAGCATGTCGGGCTGCGGATGCTTTATTCGATTGAACGCTGAGGATGTCGTCGACTTGAGTGGACCGCTCATGCAGGATTTCGATGTCGCCCAATCGCAAAAAAGCCGTCGAAGCCGATTCTCTCCGTGCCAAAACGCTGGAACTCAAAAAGACCCAACGCCGGCTCTTGCAACAACTCGACAAGAGCATTCGCAGCTCCGAGCAGTGCCTGAAAAAGGCGAAATTGCCGCGGCAATGAAGCCCCGCGGCGCAATCCGGCGCCCGGCGTCTCGCCCGTCGAACAACCCCAGTCGCATCCGCTGCTGCGCGCGCCTCGGGCCATTTTCGACGTTACTTGAAGTGAACGCGAATCTGCGGCGAACGTCAACTCGAGAACGCCTCCCACTTAAGGTTGCAACTCATGGACAAAAAAGCACTTGGGGCGAATCGGCAAGGCAGCTTCGAGTTCCTGCCTGCGTCGCCGCCGGACGAACCGCTGCTGATCATGGTCCGCAAGTTGGAAGCGACGCAACGAAGATTGCTTGCGCGATTGGAGCAATGTCTTCGGAATTCGGCGGCATGCCTGGACAAGCAGCGAAAAAACGCGGCCTTAATCGCTTAGCGCCGGCAATCCTGAACGGACAGGACTCACTCCGCCACGGTTATCTTACCGTACGCCGGAGTATGATCTTCAGCATCAATTGGCGGGGCAATTTCATACGTCAGATAGACGTCATAATCACCCGGCGCGAGGACCGGGCCCAACTGCGCTTCGGAATAATAGCCGCCGTGCCATTTGCGCGTTGCGAGGCCCGCGACTCCCGTGTCTCGCTCGCCATCTCCCCACCAATCATAGGTCCCGCTAGGACATATCCAAAGCGCGAACCTGCGACCGTGCCAAGGAGGATACTGAACCCGAACCGCTATCCGCTGCCCCACCTTTGCAGGCGCAATGGATATTCGTGGACTCCATGATATTCCGCAGATGCCGAACGTACCCAAGGTGAGGCAAAGAGCCGTAGCGACAATCGAAAACTGCTTGAGCGTGGACCTTTGGCGAACCATTGTTGGCCTCAGTAATGTTGCCTGAAACGGTTCACGCATTAACACAGCAGTATATAGCCGATCGCGCGTCAAGAAGGCCGGAATCTTGCAGCGACCGAGATCGGAGGCTTCGGCGAGATGTCCCATCACCGCAGAAGCAGGAAATACTCCGGCATTTCAGTGGCTGACGCTTCGGATGCCAAGAGCTACTTCGAAAACCGCTCGAGCACGTTCCGCGTGATCCGCTCGACGGCCGGGTCGTCGCCGGCCAGGCCGTGTGCCCAGTCGGTCGTGCCAACGGTAAAAACGGAGCCGCCGCGCGTGTAGACGCCCATCACGGCGTGGCCTTCGGCCGGGGCGCCCGTTTTGTCGCGTGGAAAGCGGTCGTACCACAGCGCGTCATCGGGATGCCAGCGGGCAGGGCATGTGCCGAGAATCGCGAACGTCTCGGGCGTGCCGTCGCGATGCGTCGGGGTCGGCAAGCCGTCTTGCAACTCGAACTCGCAGCCGTCGCACTCGTAGCCCACGATCGTGTTCTTGCCGCCGAAGCTTTCGCCGGCCTTCAGCCCCGAGCCGGCGAAGACCCAATGCTCGGGGCGATGCACGGTAAACGCCGCCGCGCCGTCCATGTATTGGCCGTGGCTGCGATGATAGCCGCCGTGCAGAAAGCCCACGCCGGTCAGTTGGTTCTCCGGCCGGGCTACGAGGTGATGGCTCCAAAGCGTGGCCAACAGCCGCCGCTTGCCGCTGGGAAACAGCGGATCGAGATTGAACGCCTGCTTGTAACTGACAAGCTGCCGGCCCTCGGCCTCGCTGCGCACCTGCCAGCAGCAAGTGTTGCCGCTGAAGAAGGCCACGTTGCCGCCCGCGCCGATATAAGCTTCCAGATGATCGCGCATCGGCGTGGACCAATATTCATCGTGGCCGACGCTGAGCACCAGCTTATACTGCTTGAGCAACTCGGGGCGAAATTCGAGATCGGAGTTGACCGCGTATTCGAGGGCAATGCCGTTACGCTCGGCCCAGGCCACGAACGGCAACTCCCAGGTGCGAAACTGCCCGGCCAGCGGGCGATCGAACGAAACTCGCGTGCCTTGCAGCTTGTTGCGGGCGTGAAAGGCGTACAGGCTATGCCCGCCCCAATTGTTGTAGGCGTTGTACGTGTTCGTGGCCAATTGCAACAGAATCTTGGAATTCTTTCCCGGCTGAGCCGAACGAACGACGAAAAACAGCCGTGACTCGGCCGTGCGGCGGTTGCGCTCGGTGAACTCGCCGCCGCCATCGGCTACGCGCAGCACTGCGTCGTAATAGCCGCTGCGCCAATCCGAAGGAATCTTCAGCGTAAACGATGCCGGCCAGCCGCAGCCGTGCGACGAAGCATTGGCCGGAACCGGGTAGGCGGCGCCCGCTAGGTTTTCCTGCTTGAAAACCGTTTCGGTCTTCGCCCCCAGCCGCGAGATTTCCAGCGACCACTTGGGCGCCGTCGCGGAGACGTGGAACTCGACCGTGTCGCCCGGCGCATAACTGAGCTGATCCGTATAGCCTTCGACATACAGCGACCGCGTGACCGGCTGCGGCTCGTCGGCGCGAGTCATCGCGGCCAATGCCAGCAGCACCGCGAAGGAAATGAATACCCGATCTGTCACGACTGCGAACCTCATTAAACGCATCTGGCCTTCCTCTTTCGTTCTTTCGCGCTTTCGTGATTCCTCTGCGGCATAGGCCTTCGCGTTGCACGCCGAACGCATGCACGACGGCGACTGCGATGGATGCCGTGGTACGACACGGAGGCTGACGCCTCCGGCTCGCCGCTGTCGCCTCAGACTTCCCAGCCTTTGCGATACTCTTTGCCCAGGAACCGGTTGGCCTCGGGCACGTCGGTGATTTTCACCGACGCGGGATCGTAAGTGATCGGCTTGCCGACGCGGTAAGCCACGTTGCCCAACAGCACGATCTCCGTGAACGGGCCGGCGTAGGCGAAGTTGCTCCCCGCGCGTCCGCCGGTCTTGCAGGCTTCGATCCATTGCTGGTGATGACCGGGCGAACGCGGCAGCGAGGGCTCGGGGCCTTCGAAGGCGGCGAACTTTTCTTCGGGCAGCAGTTTTGGCATCTGCCCGTGCTCGATGGCGATCTTGCCTTCGTCGCCGATGAACAGCGAGCCGTTCATCGGCAGCAAGGCGGCACTCTCGGGCTGCGGCTTGACTGTGCCTTCGTACCAAACGACTTGGCAAGGCGGCAGGCCGTCGCGCGGGCCGAACTCGAAGTGCGATTCCATCCAGGTCGGGCCGCTTTCCGCGTGCGGCGGCGGGCCCTTCGATGTGACCTTGACCGGCCCGCCAAGCTTGAGCGCCCAGAAGGCCGGGTCCATCAGATGAATCGCCATGTCGCCGATCGCCCCGCAACCGAAATCCCACCAGCCGCGCCAGCGGAACGGCACGTACGCGGGGTTGTAAGGCCGCTCGGCTGCCGGGCCGAGCCACAAATCCCAGTGTAAGCTTTTGGGAACCGGCGGCGCGTCGGTCGGCCGTTCGAGCCCCTGTTGCCAAAAACTGCCCGGCCGGTCGGTGATGACGTGTACTTCACGCACGGCGCCGATGGCGCCCGACTGAATCAATTCCACCAGCCGCAAATAGCCCGGATGCTCGTGGTTCTGCGTGCCCATCTGCGTGGCGACTTTTTTCTCGGCGGCCAGTTGGGCTATCAGCCGCGC
>DATLUO010000242.1 GCA_035533075.1 Pirellulales bacterium
AGCTCTATGCCGCGCGCCGCGGCACATCGCCGACCGGCGGGTAGCTGCTTAGAAGAACACCTGCGTGCGGAACCAGAACAAGTTGTTGTGCCCGGTGGTGCTGGTCGTGGTCAGCAATACCGGCCGGTTGTAGCCCGCATATTGCCAGTCGAAGGTCAGCTTGACGTAGTGGTTCCAGTACCAGTTGAAACCGAGGTCGGTCACGTTGGCGTTGTTGGCCGAGGTGGTCGGATCGGCCAAGGGCACGCCGAAGGCGGCGCTGGAGAACACGTTGTCGCTGAGGTGGATGTTGGCGAAGCGGGCAAAGAGCTCCACCGCGCCCAGCCGGCCTTTTTCCGACCCCTCGCCGCGGACGTGGCTGACTTCCCCCATCGGCCGGCGCGGCTCAAGCAGTTCCACGCGGCGCGTGATTTCCTCACCGGTGAGAAAGTAAAACATGGCCACGGAGTATCCGGTCGACCGCACGCGCGTGTGGATCGGGCTGCCGAATCCGGCGAACTCGTCGGTGCCCAGGTGAATGTTCTCGCGGCTGGGAATGCTGCCCGTGGCGATCGAGTAATCCTGATAGCCGCCCTGATACCCGGCGACGCAGCCAAAGCTTTTGAAGTAATAGGCCAGGTCGCCCGACCATTGCATGCGGATGCCGTTTTCGAAGGCGGCGGGGTTGAAGCGAAAAAAAGTGGGCGAGAGATTGGCGGCGGCCGCCGACGCGCTCTGATCGTTCGCCGTGCGCAGCGAAAACGGCTGGGCCGGGTTGCGCTCGTTGCCGAAATTGAACGAGCCGCCCATGTTCAGTTGTTCCAGAAAGCCGATCTTACTCTTCAAAAACGGCTTTGTGTTCATGAACCAGAACAGGTCCTTGCCGCTGTTGAAATCCTGAAACGACCGCCGCGGGCCGTTGAACAGCCCCAGGGCGTATTCGAACCGCTTCGCGAGGAGCTGGCCGTGAAACATGCCGCCGATCTCGCGGTTGGGCGCCAGGTTCGTGACGTACACCGACCGCTCCGGTGCGATCAGGTCGTTTTCCGAGACCTTGATGTATTCGTAGGTATAAGGCGTCTTCATGCGGCCAATGCGAAACTGGAGTTTCTCCTTGTCGATTTGCTCGAAGCTGATGTCGGCAAAGGCGTCCAAGAGATCGAGCGGCCCGTAACCGCGGTTGATGACCGTGTAAAAATTGACGTGCTCCGAGACATGGCCCATGAAATACCAGCGTTGCCGCGGGATGAAGAAGTTGTCGTGCAGCGGATCGCCGGTGGGGTTGAACATCCGGGCATCGACCTGCGTCAGGTTGTGGAACGTCAACTCGAAATAGTCGTCGTCGGTCTTCCAGCTAAGACCGTCGCCGAACCGCGTGCTGACCTTGCGCCGCACGGCCTCCATGTCGGGGCGATATTCTTCGGCGCCCTCTTCGGCCGCGGGGACGAGTTCTTCCGGCTGACCGACGGTTCCCAGGCTGCGGCGGGGCCGCACCGGTCCCTGCAGGGTCGGCCCGCGCAACCCTTCTTCACCCAGCGTCCCCGGCCCGCCTTCGCGCGGCGGCCCGATCGTGCCCAGCGCCGAACCTGGCCGCCGCGGCTGGAAGGTCAGGCGTTGGATCGACTCGCCCAGCGGGTCGTTCGCCACCGCCGGCTTGGGCGCCGCCGGCGCGAAAGGCCGCACCTGCGGGAACCTGAAAGTATGGTTGGGACCGATCTCGTCGCTCGGAGGGTCCGCGGCCTGCTCGTCTGCCGCTTGCACTTCGCCAGCCTTTGAATCGGCCCTGGCAAACGACAGTTGCGCGGCCGCTTCCCGGCCTTGGCCAAGAACGAAGCCCAGCAGGGCGATGCCCAGCGGAGATCGAAGAAGTGACATAGCTCAGGCGCAGAACCACGCCGCAAGGGAAGGGGCGCGGTTTATAGCACACATCGTCGCCGCCCCGCAAGAGAGAACAACCGCCGCATGCGGCATATAATGCACGCGGTGGCCGTTGCGACGAGTCGTGGTGGCGCTTGCCTAATCTCGTGGCATGAGACGCAACGCGCGTTGGCGGCAGGCGGACATCCTCTTTCCGCAAGTGAAAAGTTTTTTGCGCCTCGCATCGCGGGTGTGGGCGGCAGCGGCCGCGCGGCGGCACCCTACGAAATTGTCATCCTGGCCGCATCCACTTTCGCCCATTAGACTTGCCGCGACTGCAAACCCTCGCGAGCGGCGCGGGCGCCGAGCGCCGCCGACCGCGGTACACCATCTGCCTGTCCGTACCGCCGGCCATCGTTGTCACGGAGGCCGACAGCAGTCACGGCTGACATATTCCTGACGGAACAGTAATGAATCCAATTGTCTTTGCGATGCGGCACCCGATCACGACCATGATGCTGGTCGTGGCGCTGATCAGCGGCGGGGGGCTGGCTTATAGCCGCATGCGGGTCGATATCTTTCCCTCGCTCAATGTGCCCAAGATTTACGTCTTCCTCGATTACATCGGCATGAGCCCCGATCAAGTCGAGGGATTCATCGTCAACCAGCTCGAACTTTACTTCCAGTACGTCGACGGCATCCAAGACATCAACACGCGGAACATCCAGCAGGTTGCCTTGTGCGAGCTGTCGTTCTTCCCCGGCACCGACATGGGCCAGGCCATGGCGCAAGTGGTCGCCATGTCCGACCGGGCCATGTCGTGGATGCCCAAGGGAACGCTGCCGCCCATGATCATGCGCATGGACTCCGGCAGCGTGCCGGTCGGCTACCTGGTGTTCGAGAGCGACAAGACGTCGTTGGGAGCCATGGGCGACCTGGCGCAAAACGTCATTCGGCCGCTGGTGCAGAAATATGTGCCCGGCACGGTCGCCATCTCGCCCTTCGGCCCCAACATGCGGTCGATCGTGGTCACCGTCGATCCGCAGAAGCTGCTGGCCTACAACCTCAAGCCGCAGCAGGTGATCGAGGCGGTGGCCACCGGCAACACGATCATTCCGGCCGGAAATATCTACACCAAAGACTCGATGCCGCTGGTCAGCAACAATGCGACCGTCGTCGACATCCAACGCCTGGGCGACATACCGCTCAAGATCGGCCGGAACGTCTATCTGCGCGACGTGGCCAGCATCACGGACGATACCGACATCACCTACGGTTATGCGCTGGTCAACGGCCGCAAGTCGGTGTACCTGCCGATCATCAAGAAAGACACCGGATCGACCCTCACCGTTGTGGCCGACGTCCGCAAGTCGATGGACTTGTTCCGCAATGCCATCCGTCCCGACATGTATCCGGAGGTCAAGCTCAGCTTCGAGTTCGACGAGTCGCCGACCGTGGTGGCGGCGGTCGAGAGCGTGGCCACCGAAGGACTCATCGGCGCCTGCCTGACCGGCCTGATGATCATGCTCTTTCTCGGCGACGTGCGGAGCGTGATCGTCGTCGTCTCGAACATCCCACTGGCTCTGCTCGGCTCGCTGTTCGGCCTCTGGCTGACGGGCAACACCATCAACATCATGTCGCTGGGCGGACTGGCGCTGGCCATCGGCATTCTCGTCGACGAGGCGACGGTGGAGGTGGAGAACGTCCACGCGCAGATGGCCAAGACGTCGAAGGTGGCCTCGGCGGTGCTGCACGGCAACCTGATTACGGCCGTGCCCCGGCTCTTGGCCTTGCTCTGCATTCTGTCGGTGTTCATCCCGGCCTTCATCATGGAAGACCCGCTCCGCTCGCTGTTCATGCCGCTGACGCTGGGCGTGGGCTTCGCCATGATCTCGTCGTACCTGCTGTCCAGCACCTTCGTGCCGATCATGTGCGTCAGCCTGCTCAAGCACACGGGGCACGGGCATGGCGAGGAGAAACTCGGCCTGTTCGGCCATCTTCTGAAAGCCTACAAGAAAATTGTGAGTGGGTTCGTGCATGCCCGGTGGATCGTGGTGCCGGCCTACCTCGCCGGGTGTGTCGCGATCATCGGCGTGCTGGGTGTGCAGGTTGGCACCGAGCTGTTTCCGCAGGTCGATTCGGGACAGTTCGTGCTGCGGTTTCGCCCGCCACCCGGCTCGAACTTCGAGTTGACGCGGCAGATGGCGGTGAAGTGCCTGGAGGAGATCGAGCGGGAGGCGAAGCCGGAAAACATCGACATTTCGATGGGCTTCGTGGGCCAAGTGGCCCCCAACTTCGGCATCGATAACATGGTGCTCTTCATGCGCGGTCCCGACGACGGCCAGTTGCGCGTGGCGCTCGGCGAAGCGAGCAGCATCAAGCTGGCTGAGTTTCGCGAGCGGCTGCGCACGGTGCTGCCGGAACGGGTCGTTCCCTGGCTGGCGACGCGCCTGGAGCAGGGTGGTTTGTCCAAGGCCGAAGCCGAGCGGCAGGCCGGTCTGGCGACCTTTGGCTTCCAACCGGGTGATATCGTGACCAACGTCATGAGCTTCGGCTCGCAGACGCCGATCGCCGTGCGGCTGGTAGGCACCGATCTCAAGCTGGTCCGCCAGCACGCCGAAAAGATCGCAGCGGAGATGAAAAACATTCCCTACCTGCGCGACGTGGGATTCGAGCAGCAGCTCGACTACCCGTCGGTCGAGGTAACCATCGATCGCGAAAAGGCGGGCCTCAGCGGGGCCAAAGTCGACGACGTGGCGCGCGCCCTGGTGATGGCGACGTCGTCGACCCGCTTTACCAATCTCAATTACTGGGTCGACGTGAAGACCGGCTTCGACTACCTGGTGCAGATTCAGGTGCCGCCGTTGCGGATGGAAAAGCCCGAAGACGTCGAGGTCTTGCCGTTGGAATCGGTCAATCCGCTGGTGAACCTGATGGTCCGCGACGTGGCCGCCGTCAAGAAGGGCGTGCGGCCCGGCGAGCTCGATCGCGACATGTCGCAGCGCTACCTGACCCTGACGGCCAACGTCGAAGGTGAGGACATGGGCCGGGCCTCGCGGCAGGTGCAAGCCGCGATCGACGCCGCCGGCAGCCCGCCCCAAGGCGTTCGCGTCGAGCTGATGGGCCAGTTGCCGCCCATGCTGGCGATGTTCAAGGCGCTGAGCATCGGGCTGGCGGTCGCCGTGTTTGTGATCGTCGTGCTCTTGACGGCGTATTTCCAGTCGCCGCGATTGGCCCTGGTTTCCATCGGTGCCGTGCCCGGCGTGCTGGCGGGCATCGCCACCATCCTCTATTGCACGAATACCTCGCTGAACATAGAGTCGTTCATGGGATCGATCATGTGCCTGGGCGTCTCGGTGTCGAATTCGGTGATGCTCGTGACATTTATGAGCGACCATTGGAAGGGCGGATCGCCCGCGGTCGAGGCGGCCATCGTGGGGGCCGGCGAGCGGCTGCGGCCCATTCTCATGACGGCCTGCGCGATGACGGTGGGTATGGTGCCCATGGCGCTGGCCCTGGAGCGCGGCAGCCAGATGCAGGCGCCGCTGGGCCTGGCGGTGATCGGCGGGCTGGTGATGTCGACCTTTGCCACCCTGCTGGTGCTGCCGTCGGTGTTCGCGATGGTCATCGGCGGGAAGGTCGCCCGTTCGCCGTCGATGTACCCCGACGATCCCGAAAGCCTCTACTACGATCCGCACGCCTTCGACACCGACCGCGCATCGGGCCATGGCGATTCCGGCCACGGCGCCGACCGCTCTCGGACTGGGCCCGCCGGTCAGACCGGGCCGGTAGAAACTGCCGTCGATCGCCGCTTCGACAAGGTGTTGGCTTTCCCTTGGGATCCTACGGCCGTCAGCAGCGACCCGTTCGTCACCCATCACACCCAAGAAGAAATGCTCGACACCCTGGGCTTTGACGCCAAGGACGTGCCGCCCGACGAACGGGTGCGAGATGAGGAGAATCCGCCGCGAAGATAAAGCGATGCGGTGGCGGGCGCACCGCCGCCCAAGAGCAAGCTGAATAACGTACTACACTTTTTGCATGGGAGATTGTTGATGTACTGGCCCTTTCGTTGGAGATCGCTTATGCGACGTGGCATCTTGCCCGCGGTTTTGCCTCGTTCCGCTCACGGGCGGTGGCTGGTGTTGGGGCTGCTGGCCGCGCTGCTGGCGCCCGGTTGCGGCCGGCAACAGAAAACCGAAGTCGCACGAGCTCCGCGGCCCCTGACGGTCCAGGTCCGGCGGCCCGAAACTCGGGATATCGTGCGGTCCGTCGGGCAGCCGAGCTTTGTCGAAAGCTACGAGCGCACCAGCATCTACCCCAAGCTGAGCGCCTATATCAAAAAGTGGCACGTCGACATCGGCGACAAGGTGACGAAAAACCAGGTGCTCGCCGACCTGTTCGTGCCGGAGGTCGAGGAAGATTGCCAGACCAAGTACGAGGCCCTCGAGCTGGCCGAAGAACGCGTGAAGCTGGCCGATGAGAAGGTGAAAGTGGCCGATGCGAACGTGCTGGTGGCCGCGGCGCACCTCGACGCGGCCAAGAAGATTCTCGATCAGTACGAGGCCCAAGTCGCCCGCTGGGACGCCGAAGTGAAGCGCCTCACGCGCGAGACGAAGCTGGGCCACGTCGATGCGCGGGTGCTGGGTGAATCCGACAGCCAGCTTAAATCGAGCATCGGCGCTCGCGACGCGGCCTTGGCCGAGATCGAGAGGTCCGAGGCAGACCTGAAGTCGAAGACGGCCACCTTTGACGAAGACGAAGTGGGCGTCGAAGTCGCTCGGGCGGCGGTCGAAGTCGCCAGGCATGACTACCTACGGGTGAAGTCGCTGGTCGATTGGTACCTCAAGCTGTACGCGCCGTTCGACGGCGTGATTGTCGCGCGCAATGCGAACACCTGGGACTTTGTGCTGCCCGCCACGGGCGACCCCACCGCCGACCATCAGCGCGATCCTGACCTTTCGCCGGGCGGCAAGGCCGCACCCATCTATGTGGTCGACCGCACCGACGTGGTCCGCGTGTTTGTCGACATTCCCGAGCATGAGGCCAACTTTGTCCACGTCGGGTCGAAGGCGACCGTGCTCGCCAAGGCGTTCCGCGATCAGCCCGTGGTGGCCACCGTGACCCGCACCAGTTGGGCGCTGAACGTCAAGAGCCGCACGTTGCGGGCCGAGATCGACCTGCCCAATCGAGGCAGCACGATTCCCGACGACCTGCCGGCGAGCACTCGCGAGGCCCTGACCCACGTCAAGATGCCTGGCACCGATACCGAAATGTTGCCCGGCATGTACGCCTACGGCAAGGTCATGATCGAGCGCCCGAAAGTGCGGGCGCTGCCGGTGGCCGCCCTGATGCACAGCGGCGACCAGACGTTTTGCTGGAGCTACCAGGACGGCACGGCGGTGCGGACCGAGGTCACGACCGGCGTCAGCGACGGCGAGTGGATCGAAGTCACTAACCGCCGCCGCCGGCCGCCGGCCGAGGCCGGCCTACGCAAAGTCCGCCTCGGCGCGCCGACCGAAGTCGCCCAAGAGTTGCCAACGGCCTTCGACGAGGAGGCCGACTGGGTGCCGTTCGACGGCTCGGAGCAGGTGATTGTGGGCGACCTGTCGATTCTCACCGATGGCGCGCCCGTGCAGATGGCCCCGGCGGCAAGGGGTGGCGAGATCGCCCATGCCAGCCCCAACGGAATTTAACGCAGACCCCAACAGAAAGATTGCTCATGAACGACTCTTTTATTCATAGATCGGTTCTTCGTGCCGCACACGCCCTGGGGCCGGCGTTGGGCCTGCTGGCCGCACTGGCGGCGCCGGGTTGCGGTCACCAGCACAAGGCCGAAGTCAAAAGCGTTTCGGATCCCCCCGCCGTTCAGGTGATGCGGCCCGAGACTCGGGATATCGTCCGCATCGTCGGGCAGCCGAGCTTCGTCGAAGCTTACGAACGCACCTCGATCTACCCCAAGCTGACGGCCTATATCCAAAAGTGGAACGTCGATATCGGCGACAAAGTGACGAGAGACCAGGTGCTCGCCGACCTGTTCGTGCCCGAGATCGTGGAGGACTGGAAGCAAAAGGGCGCGACCGTCGAATACGATAAGAAGCGGGTCAAGCTGGCCGAGAAAACGCTGCTGGTGGCCAAGGCCGATGTGGAAGTGGCGATGGCGCTCGTCAAAGCCGCCAAGGCCACCTGGGCGCAATACACGTCGGAGGCGGTCCGCTGGGAATCGGAGGTCAAGCGGCTCAGGGCCGAGGTCGGACGCGGCGTGGTCGATCCCCAAGTGCTGCTCGAATCGGAGAACCGGCTGCGCGGGTGCGTCGCCGCGCGCCAGGCGGCCGAGGCCGACATCGTCAAGGCCGAGTCCGAACTGCAATCGAAAAGGGCCACGGTCGGTCAAGACGAAGTCGCCGTCAGGGTCGCCCAGGCCGACGTGGAAGTGGCCGACAGCGACTATAAACGGCTGGGGGCCTGGGCGGATTGTGGGCCGGGTCAAAAGCCCTACATCAAGCTCTATTCGCCGTTCAACGGCGTGATCGTGGCCCGCAATGCCAATACCTGGGACTTTGTCTTGCCTGCCACGGGCGACCCCTCCGCCGACGAGCACGCTCCCTACCAATCGCCCAGCGGCCAGGGCAGCCCCATCTACGTGGTCGACCGCACCGACGTGGTCCGCATCTTTGTCGACATTCCCGAACACGACGCCAATTTCGTCGACGTCGGCTCGAAGGCGAGCGTGCTCATCAAGGCCTTCCGCGAGCAACCGATCTTGGGCACGGTCACGCGCACGAGTTGGGCGCTCAACGTCAACAGCCGTACGTTACGCGCCGAGATCGATCTGCCCAACACCGGCAGCCCCATTCCCGACGACCTGCCCCAGGTCGTGCGGGATGCCCTGACCCGCGTCAAACTGCCCGACACCGACAGCCAGATCCTGCCCGGCATGTACGCCTACGGCAAGGTGATTATCGAGCGACCCAAAGTCCGTGCGCTGCCGGTGGCCGCGTTGGCCTACGCGGGCGAAAAAACCTTCTGCTGGATCCACGAGAACGGCAAGGCGGTGCGGATCGAAGTGCAAACGGGCGTGAAGGACGGCAAGGGCAAGTGGGTTGAGGTCATCAACCGCCGGCGCAGGACGGCCGCGGAAACCGGCATCCACAACGCCAGCTTCAACGCGCCGGCCGAAGTCACGCAGAACCAACGTCCGGCGATGCACGATGACGCCGACTGGCTGCCCTTCGACGGATCGGAGCAGGTGATCTTGGGCGACCTGTCGGTCCTCACCGACGGCGAGCCCGTCCACGTCGTTGCGGGGAGCGGCGAAAGCAAAGCAGCCGGCGCCGACCCGCACGGGATATAGCGGCGTGACTTCACCGGTTCAATGCTCTCGGGACAGCATGGCGTCTCCGTGGCGTCAAGCGGTGCCCCGGTTCGACGCGCCGGGGCATCGCTTCGCTTCTTGGCAAAACGTCTCGCATGGGTCACGTGAAGTAGGGAGCTGGCGGCTTAAGCACGTGCCAACGATCCATGCGGCACGCCAGTTGCTTGCCCTTCTCTTCGCAGCAGTGTGGCGACCGTCAGCGAGGACTTCTGGATCGCTGTACAGTGACAGTCATGTCTTGTTCTCATTGGCGGCGGCGACGCAAGGCTAGGCGTCGTAACATCTTCGACGGACGAGCAGACCGAGGCACCAGGCGGGGCAAAAGTACCGGGATGGCTCACCGTGCGCATCAAAGGCAGCTTCCACGTGGACAGAAACTTCTTTCCAGCACGGACAGGAAGTTTCCTTCCACTGCGCGGTACAGTGGCCCTTGCGCCGTACAGCGGCCCTCCCGCCTGGCTTTTTTCGGGCGTAGTTTTTTACGGCAGTAGCGTTCCACAGGAGTAAGCCATGAATCCGACCGTCTTCGCCATGCGGCACCCGATCACGACCCTGATGCTGGTCGTGGCGCTCGTCAGCGGCGGCGGGCTGGCCTACCAGCGGATGCGCGTCGACATCTTTCCCGCGCTCAACGTCCCCAAAATCTACGTCTTTCTCGACTACATCGGCATGAGCCCCGACCAGGTCGAAGGGTTCATCGTCAATCAGCTCGAGCTCTACTTTCAGTACGTCGACGGCATCCAGGACATCAACACGCGCAACATCCAGCAGGTCGCCTTGTGCGAGCTGTCGTTCTTCCCCGGCACCGACATGGGCCAGGCCATGGCCCAGGTGGTGGCCATGTCCGACCGGGCCATGTCGTGGATGCCCAAGGGAACCCTGCCGCCGATGATCATGCGCATGGATTCCGGCAGCGTTCCCGTCGGCTACTTGGTGTTCGAGAGCGAGCGGACGTCGCTGGGCGCGATGGGCGACCTGGCGCAGAACGTCATCCGGCCGCTGGTACAGAAATATGTGCCGGGCACGGTCGCCATCTCGCCCTTCGGCCCCAACATGCGCTCGATCGTGGTCAACGTCGATCCGCAGAAGCTGCTGGCCTACAACCTCCGGGGCGAGGACGTCATCGACGCCCTGGCCAAAGGCAACACGATCATTCCGGCCGGCAACATCTACGTCCATGACTCGATGCCGGTGGTCGCCAACAATGCGACCGTGGTCGACATCCAGCGGATGGGCGACATTCCACTCAAGGTCGGCCAGAACGTCTATCTGCGCGACGTGGCGACCATCCTGGACGACACCGACATCACCTACGGCTATGCGCTGGTCAACGGCCGCAAGTCGGTCTATCTGCCGATCATCAAGAAAGACACCGGATCGACCCTCACCGTGGTGGCCGACGTTCGCAAGTCGATGGACCTGTTCCGCAACGCCATACGTCCCGATATGTATCCCGAGGTCAAGCTCAGCTTCGAGTTCGACGAGTCGCCCACGGTGGTGGCGGCGGTCGAAAGCGTGGCCACCGAAGGCCTGATCGGCGCGGGCCTGACCGGCTTGATGATTCTCCTCTTTCTCGGCGACCTGCGGAGCGTGATCGTCGTGGTCTCGAACATTCCGCTGGCTCTGCTGGGGTCGATGTTCGGACTGTGGCTGACGGGCAACACCATCAACATCATGTCGCTGGGCGGCATGGCGCTGGCCATCGGCATTCTCGTCGACGAGGCCACCGTGACCATTGAGAACGTCCACGTGCAAATGCAACACACGCCGAACATCGCCACGGCGGTGCTGCGCGCCAGCAATGCCACCGCCGTGCCGCGGCTGTTGGCCTTGCTCTGTATCCTGTCGGTGTTCATCCCGGCGTTCATCATGGAAGACCCGCTCCGCTCGCTGTTCATGCCGCTGACGCTGGGCGTGGGCTTCGCCATGATCTCGTCGTATTTGCTCTCCAGCACGTTTGTGCCCATCTTGTGCGTCTACCTGCTGAAGCACATGGGGCACGGGCACGACGAGGAGAAACCCGGGCTGTTCGGCCGCATGCTCAAGGTCTACGGCAAGCTCGTCGCTTGGTTTGTGCGATTGCGGTGGGTGATCGTGCCGGGCTATCTGGCCGGCTGCGTGCTGATTCTCGCCGGGCTGGGGTTGCAGATCGGCACCGAGTTGTTCCCGCAGGTCGACTCCGGCCAGTTCGTACTCCGTTTCCGTCCGCCGCCCGGCTCGAACTTCGAGCTCACGCGGCAAATGGCCGTGAAGTGCCTGCAAGTGATCGAGGACGAGGCGAAGCCCGAGAATATCGACATCACCATGGGCTTCGTGGGCCAGGTGGCGCCGAACTTCGGCATTGACAACATGGTGCTCTTCATGCGCGGGCCCGACGACGGCCAGATGCGCGTGGCGCTCAACGAAGAGAGCGGCATCCGGCTCGACGAGTTCCGCGAGCGGCTCCGCAAGGTGCTGCCCGAACGCATCATCCCCTGGCTCGCCGCGCGCCTCCAGCAGGGAGGCCTGTCGACGGCGGAGGCCCAGCGGCAAGCCAAGCTGGCCACGTTCGGCTTTCAGCCGGGCGACATTGTGACTTCGGTCATGAGCTTCGGTTCACTGACGCCGATCGCGGTGCGGCTCGTGGGCACCGATCTGAAGCTGGTGCGGCAGCACGCGGAAAAGATCTCCGCCGAAATGAAAAAGATCCCCTATCTGCGCGACGTCGGCTTCGAGCAGCAACTCGACTATCCTTCGGTCGAGGTGACCATCGACCGCGAGAAGGCCGGCCTGAGCGGCGCCACCGTGGATGACGTAGCTCGCTCGATGGTCTTTGCGACTTCATCCACCCGTTTCACCAACCTCAACTACTGGATCGACGTCAAAACCGGCTTCGACTATCTCGTGCAGATTCAGGTGCCGCCCTTGCGGATGGAACAGCCGGAAGACGTGGAGATTTTGCCGGTGGAATCGGTCAATCCGCTGGTGAACCTGATGGTCCGGGACGTGGCGACGGTGCGCAGAGGCACGCGGCCGGGCGAGCTCGATCGCGACATGTCGCAACGTTACGTGACCTTGACGGCCAACGTCGAGGGCGAGGACATGGGGCGGGCCTCGCGGCAGGTGCAAGCGGCGGTCGATGCCGCCGGCGCGCCGCCCCAGGGCGTGCGCGTCGAGCCCATGGGCCAGTTGCCGCCGATGATCGCCATGTTCAAGGCCCTGGGGGCCGGCCTGGCCGTGGCCGTGTTCGTCATCCTGGTGCTCTTGACCGCCTACTTCCAGTCGCCCCGTCTGGCCCTGATCGCAATCGGGGCCGTGCCGGGGGTGCTGGCGGGCATCGCCGTCATCCTCTACACGACCAACACGGGCCTCAACATCGAGTCGTTCATGGGCTCCATCATGTGCCTGGGGGTTTCGGTGTCGAACTCGGTGATGCTGGTCACCTTTATGGACGACCATTGGAAAAAGGGAGCGCCTTCGATCGAGGCGGCCGTCGTCGGGGCGGGCGAGCGCTTGCGGCCGATCTTGATGACCGCCTGCGCCATGACCGTCGGCATGGTGCCGATGGCACTGGCGCTGGAACGAGGCAGCCAGATGCAGGCCCCACTGGGGCTGGCGGTGATCGGCGGGCTGGTGATGTCGACCTTTGCCACGCTGCTGGTGCTGCCCTCGGTGTTCGCCATCATCATCGGCAACAAGGTGGCCCGATCGCCCTCGATCTACCCCGACGACCCGGAGAGCATCCACTACGATCCGCACGTCTTCGCACACGTCGACGCGTACAAAAAGGAGGTCACCTCCAGCAAAGACGACGCGGCGTGGGACAAGCATGCCACCGAGCACGAGAACCTCCTCGCCACGGGCCGCGCAATCGAGCACAGCGGCAGCGCGCCGGGCGTGCCGCCCGATGCGCCGCCGCCGAACGAAGACGTGGGAAACTCGCCTTGAAGCGCCGCGAACCGGTGAGGATAATCAGGGGCAGGTTGGTCTTGAAAAGCACCTGGTTGCTGGGAGCTCGCTTATGCGTTGCATCGTCCTGTGCGGGGCTTGGATTCGTCCCGCCTATCTTTGTGTTCTGCTGATGGGACTGCTGGCCGCCGCCGCGGGTTGCGGTCACGAGGGCAAGGCTGAAATGAGCCGCCGTGCCGACCGGCCGCGCGATCACCTGCCGCGGCCCGAAACGAGGGGCATTGCCCAGGTCACCGAAATGACGGATCCTGCCGCCAACCAGCTCTCGCCGGCGTCCGGCGACGACGATGACTGGGTGCCCTTCGACGGCTCGGAACAGGTGATCGTGGGCGATCTCTCCATCCTCACCGACGGCGCCCTCGTGCAGATTGCCCCGTCGACAAACGTAGCCCAGGTGGCCGGCGCCAAACCGCGCGGCACGAAGTAAGCCGCCGGTAGCGCCCACGCCAGCGTCCCTCCGGCCGCCAAACGGCACGTCACGTGCTACTTCCTTCGGTCGCGGCAAAGTCACGACTGTCGCCGTAACTTCTCTTCGATGGCGGCGCGGCGACAGCCCTCTTCATGCCGCTGGCGGCAGCCACGCATCCCGCACCGGTTCCCGGCCCGACGTGGTTCGGCGCGCCGGGCATGGGGTCGTCATCCTGTCGCGATGGATGCCGGTTCGGGGGCGAGTACGCACAGAACAGGGTTCGCATCGGATGCACAAATTTTGCGGGCTCCGCGCCGGCTAATTCTCTTGCCATCGCGAACAATTCTTATCCCTTGATGGTAGAAGTTTGTGCCGACTGTACATGAAGCTTCCCCGCATAGCGATTTTGACGGTTTAGGTGGATTTTCCGAGAACGTCGCGACGATGACTCCCGGCAAAGGCCGATTTGTAGCTTCGAGCGACCGCGATGGGCAAGGCAAAAAGCACGCTTTCGTTAAGCCGGCAAGGCGTACGACGATGTTCGGTCGTCGTAGCCATGATCGCAGTTTGCGGCAGTTCGGCCGGTCCGAGTGGGGCACAGCCCCCTGCTCCCGCTCCAGGGCCGAGCATGCCGGCGAGCGTGCGGTTCGACATGCCGCCCGCTTCGCGTGCCCAGGTGCCTCGTCAACGGCCGCCCGTGCAAAACGTGGGCGGGCCGGCGCCGAGCAACGAAGTGCAGTTCATGAGCTACCAGTTCGGCATTCAGCCGGCCAATGGCGAGGTGCCATCGCCGCAGCGACGGCGGCCACTGGCAGCGAGAGGACCGTTAGCGCCGCCAGGCCCGGCCGGCGTCATGGCGCCCCCCCGTGCAGCGTGGCCCGCAGGCGCAGATCGACAGGCGACGCAGCCTCCGCAGTTTCCCAAGGCGGCGCAGCATGATGCCGATCTGCGGCTGGCTCCTCCTGCGCGGATCGACGCGGCACATCAGCTTCAAACGCCGGTGCTGCTCAACCGGCCCTTTCAGCCAAGCACAAAGTCTCCGCTGGAGTTACCGCCGCCGCCCGGAGGCGAAACCGTGGTCCTGCCGCTGCCGCCCGTGCAGTCCGGCGATCTCCGCTTTCCGATTAACCTGGCCACCGCCTTGCGGCTGGCCGATGCGCGGCCCTTGCTCGTCGCCGCCGCCCAAGCCAGCGCCTGGTCGGCCGAGGCGCAACTGCAGAAGGCGAAGGTGCTGTGGGTCCCCTCGTTCATGGTGTCGACTTCCTACGCGCGGCACGACGGCCCGATCGACTTCAATCAGGGCATCAACGTGCCGGTGGGGGTCGGCATCTACGGGCAACCGGCGCCGGGCGGCTTTGGCAAGCCCCTCAACCAGAATTACAACTGGTTCCTGGCCGGCGTCAGTTTGTACCAGGTCGTCTCCACGACCGACGTCATCTTCCAGCCGTTGGCCGCGCGGCAAGTCTTGGATGCCAAGCGTTGGGATATCCAGACCGCCAAAAACGACGTCGTCTTGGAAGTGGCCCGGTCGTATTTCAATGTCCATCGTCATCGCGGACAGTACGCCGGCGCCCTCTATACGGTGCAGGAAGGGCGAAAGCTGATTGCCAAAATTGACGCCTTGAGCAAAGACTTGATTCCCAAGGTGGAGGTGGACCGTGCCCGAAACCTGCTCGCCTTTCTCGAGCAGCAATCCGTCTCGGCGCGCGAGAACTGGCGTCTGGCGAGCGCCGATCTGACGCAGGTCATCCGCCTCGATCCCCGCGCCGTGTGCGAGCCGTTGGAGAACGACCATCTGCAGATCACCTTGATCGACGCCTCGCGTCCGCTCGACGATCTGATTCCGATTGGCCTGAGCAATCGTCCCGAGTTGGCCGCGAACCAGGCCGAGGTCAAGGCGGCAATGGTCCGCATTCGGCAGGAAAAAATGCGGCCGTTGCTTCCGGCGGTCTTGCTCACCGGCTGGCAGACTCCCGGAGGGATGGCGCCTCAAGCATCGATCTTTGGCACGGGCCACGGCGGCAAGCTGAACTTTTGGAGCTTCCGTGACGATATTAGCGCGCAAGTGGTCTGGCAGTTGGACAGCTTTGGCTTCGGCAACATGGCGCTCGTCAAAAGGCGGCGCGGCGAACAATCGCAAGCCATCGCCAAGCTCGCCCAGGCCCAAGACACCGTGGCGGCGGAAATCAATCAGGCCCAGGCCCAAGTTCAGTCGGCGGCGGCGCGAGTGGTCCAAGCCGAACGCTCGTTGCGGACGGGACTGGTCACCTATCAAGGAAATCACGAGGGCCTCGGACAAACCAGGCGCTTTGAGAACGTGCTGGAATTGGTCTATCGACCGCAAGAGGTGGTCTATGCCCTCAAGTTGCTGCACCTGGCCTTCAACGAATACTTCAACACGGTCGCCGACTACAACACGGCGCAGTTCAGGCTGTTCCACGCGCTAGGCTATCCCGCTCGCGAGGTCACGTTTTTCCGGCCGCCGGGCGCGGTCGTACCGGTCAATACCGAGCGGCCGGCTTATCTGCCGCGGGTGGGCACGGGACCGCCGCAGCCACCGCGCTAAGAAACGGACGAATAAATGACTTATGGAATCCAGATAGATGTCTGTAGGGAACGCGCTCTGTGGCGTTCCGCGGACCCGGTATCGACAATCCATCGCGGATCACGGAACGCCACAGAGGGCGTTCCCTACAGAAATGCGGTCCAGCGGACGGGAAAGGAGTCGTCGCGATGAAAGCGTGCAAGCGATCGCTGGTCGTGTGTGCGAGCATGGCGCTACTGTGGGTCGGCACGCCCTGCCGCGCCGAGCGTGCGGGGCGGCCACCGGCCTCTGCTGCGCCTTCACGCGCAACGCCGCCGGAGGTCGTGCCGCCGCCGGCGCCGGCGCTCCCGATGAATCCGGAGGGGCGCGGTGTGAGCGAGCAGGCCCCGACGCCTATGGGGCTGGAGTTGCCGGCCAAGCCCAGCGAGTTATCTCCTCTGGAGGTGCCTCCGCCGGCCGAGGTCGTACACCTGGAGCTGCCCAAGCCTGAACCGGGCGACCTGCGGTTTCCGATCAACCTGGCCACCGCCTTGCGGCTGGCCGACGAGCGGCCGCTGGTGATCGCCGCCGCGCAAGCGACCGCCTGGGTCGCCGAGGCGCGGATGCAAAGTGCCAAAACTCTCTGGATCCCGACCTTGAACCTCGGCTTCGACTACACCCGCCACGACGGGTTGGGACCCGACACGCTCAACGGCTATAATGTCCCCGTGGGGCAAAACGCCAACGGCCAGTTCACCCCGACCACGTTTGGCAAGCCGCTTAGCCAGAACATCAATTTCTTCTATGGCGGCGGCGCCTTTTTCCTGATGCAGTACGCCACGGACATGATTTTTCAACCGCTGGCCGCGCGGCAAAACCTCAACGCTGCACGCTGGAACATCCAGACCGCGAAGAACGATGCCCTGTTGATGACCGCCGACGCCTACTTCGAAGTACACAAGTGGCGTGGCAGCTACGCGGGGGCCATCGATGTGGTCGTCAAAGGCCGCCGGCTGCTGGCGCAGATCGACGAGTTGAGCCGCGACCTGGTGCCGGCCGTGGAAGTCGATCGCGCCCGCAACTTTCTGGCGGACATGGAGCAGCAGGCCGTCATGTCGCGGCAGAACTGGAGGAAATCGAGCGCCGACCTGACCCAAGTGCTCCGCTTGGATCCGCGCGCCGTGGTCGAGCCCCTGGAGCCCGACCACCTGCAGATCACGTTGATCGATCCCGGACGGTCGCTGGATGCGCTGATGCCGATCGCCTTGTCCAACCGCCCGGAGGTGGCATCGCAGAAAGCGCTGGTCCAGGCCGCGCTGGTGAACATTCGCCGCGAAAAAATGCGTCCGGTCCTGCCCATCCCCATGCTCAATGGCTTTCAGACTCCCTACGAGCAGCTCCAATTTGGGGTCAATGGCATCGGCACGGGCAACTCGATGAACAATTGGCTGTGGCGCGACGACTTCGCCCCCGGCATGATGTTTCAGCTCGACTCGATGGGGTTGGGCAACGCGGCCATGGTCAAATGGATGCGGGGCGACGCCTCGGGGGCCATCGTGCAGTTGTTTCGGGCCCAAGACATGGTGGCCGCCGACGTGACGCGCTCGCAGGCGCGGCTGCAATCGGCGGCCGCCCGCGTGGTGCAGGCCGAGCGCGAGTTGCGCGGCGCGCTCGTCAATTACGCGGGCAACATCGAAGGCTTGGGGCAGACCAAACGGTTCGGCAACGTCCTGCAGCAAGTCTTTCGGCCGCAGGAAGCCATATTCTCCCTCAAGCTGCTGAAGTTGGCCTACGATCATTACTGGCTCACGGTCGCCGAGTACAACCAGGCACAGTTCCGCGTGTACCACGCGCTAGGCTATCCGGCCCGCGAGTTGGCGTATTTCCGCCGCACCGGACCGATCCTGGCGATCAACACGGTGCGTCCGCGCTACTTGCCGTCGGTCGGCACGGGGCCGCCGCCGCCGTCGAGATAGTGCCGTTTCCAGTTCAAGTTTTACAAACATCGTACCGAAGCACACTTGAGTTGGGCCATGCCCAAAGTAACGGAAGGAACCGTCTCCATGCGACAAACGAACCGTTTGCTGATCGTCGCCACCTGCGCGTTCGTTGCCGGCATGCATCCTTGGGCCTGCGGCGGGCAACAACCGCCGCCTGTGCCTGCCAATGGCGGTCGCGGTGCGAGCCAGCGGAGCCCAGCGCCGCCCGTGGACGACTCGGCGACGCCGCCGGGCCCGCCCCTGGTCACCTTTCCCGCGCGCGGTGACAAACCACCGGGCCGGCCCGGCCAAAAGTCGCCGCTGGAAGAGCCACCGGTGCCCGGCGGCGAAGTGCTCGGTATGAGGCCGCCGCCGCCCGGCCCGGGCGACTTGCGTTTTCCCATCAACCTGGCCACCGCCCTGCGGCTGGCGGATGCACGACCGATCATCGTGGCCGCCACCAGCGCCAATGTCTGGGTCGCTGAGGCGAAGCTTCAAAAATCGAAGGTGCTCTGGGTCCCGACGATCAACCTCGGCGCCGATTACATCCGCCACGACGGTGGTGGTCCGGATCTCAATAACGGTTACAACATTCCAATAGGACAGAATTGGTATGGGCAGCCCTCGCCGGGCAGCTTGGGCCGCCCGCTCAACCAGAACATCAACTTCTTTTACGGCGGCGGCGGATTCACCTGGGCGCCGCTCGGCCCCAACTATTTCTACCAGCCCACGCCCGGTCTGCCGCTGCTCCCCTCGCCGCAGTTTCAATTCGGCACCGACATGATTTTCCAGCCGTTGCACGACCGGCAGGTGCTCAATTCGGCGCGCTGGGACCTGCAAACCGCCAAAAACGACGCCTTGTTCATGACGGCCAAGGCGTACTTTGGCGTGCATCGCCAACGCGGGCGGTATGCCGTGACGATCGATGCCGTCGAGCGGGGCCGCCAGCTTGTGGCCAAGGTCTCCGCGCTCAGTGCCGACCTGGTTCCGAGAGTCGAGATCGACCGGGCGCGCAACCTGCTGGCCGACTTGGAGCAAGAGGCGGTCACCGCCCGGCAGAATTGGCGCATGGCCAGCGCCGACCTGACCCGCGTGCTGCGGCTCGACCCGCGTGCCGTGGTCGAACCGCTCGAGCACGACCACCTGCAAATCACCCTGATCGCCCCGCGCCGTTCGCTCGACGAGTTGATCCCCATCGCCTTGACCAACCGCCCTGAATTGGCGTCGCAGCAGGCGTTGGTTCAGGCGACGCTGGTGTCGATCCGTCAGGAAAAGCTCCGCGTGGCGATTCCCGCGCTCTACATGAACGGCTTCCAGACGCCCTATGAATTGCTTCAGGTGGGGGCCAATGGCATCGGGAGAGACAGCAAGATGAACCAATGGAGCCCGCGCGACGACATCACGCCGCAGATGATGATGACGGCCGATGGCATGGGACTGAGGAACCTGGCCCAGATCAAGGAGGCCCGCGGAATGTCGTCGCAGCAATTGGTCGAATTGTTTCGCACTCAGGATTCGATCGCGGGGGGCGTGACGCGCACTCAGGCCGACTTGCAGGCCGCGGCGGCCCGCGTCGTGCAGGCCGAACGCGAAGTGAAGTCGGCCCTGATCAACTACAACGGCAACGTCGAAGGACTGGCGCAAACGCAACGCTTCGGCAACGTCTTGGTCCAGGTGTTTCGCCCGCAGGAAGCGGTCTTTGCGTTGCAGTTGCTGATGACGGCCTACGAGAATTACATCGACAGCGTTGCCGATTACAACACGGCCCAGTTCGCGATGTTTCACGAACTGGGCTACCCGGCCCGCGAGATCGCGTTCTCGCGGCGAACGGGGCCGATCGTGCCGGTCAACACCCAGCGGCCCAACTACCTGCCGCCGGTGGGAACAGGACCGCCGCCGGCGACGCGCTAGCAAGTGACCCGCAAATACAAGGATACGTTCAATGACACACCGTTTTACACGCCTTTTTGGTTCGGCGGCCCTGGTCGCGATCATGTCGCTGCCGACGGACGCACAAGAGTATTCCAACGGCGGCACCGGCGCGGCCGGACGCAGAGCGGCGATTCTCACCCCGGTGGAGGCTTACGGCGTTCACCCGCCTGGACTGGCGCCCGCCGACGCGAGGCACTGGAAACCCTATATCCCCTACTACGCACCGCTCTCGCCGGTCGCATCGTCGAGCCGCTGGAGGCCCTGGGCATATTATCCACTGTTGCCTTACTACACGCCTTATTATGTCGGTTACGGCACCCATCGGCTCTCTAACCCGCGGCCGCGGCCCTATGGCTCAAATGGTTGGGGGCAGGGCCCCATGCCCGAGATGCCCCTGCCCGAAGAGCCGGATACAACTCCACTCCACTACGCAAACTACACCTCGGTGGTGGCCGACGATACCACTTACTGGAACATGGGCGGCAACGGTCTCGTTCCGTATGGCGCCGCTCCACCGGCCGAGGTGAGGCCTGCCGATTTGGTAGACGCGATCCAAGCCAGCCGCCCGCGCGGCCGCGGACATGCGAATGTCCGAGGGGCGGCTCCTGGGGCGCCGCCCGCCATTTTTGCTCCCGGGGAGGGCCGTGGTGACCTGGAACAAGGAGATAACCTCGGCCCCGAACCCTCCAGCCACCGGCGTACCAAGCCAGCGGAGGCGATTCCGCCCGGTGATGCTTCGAAGGAACATGGCGTTGGCGCCAGTCCGGACCGTTCCAGCCCGAGTAACCTACCGGCGGCGCCGAGTCCTCCCGGCGATTCGGATTGATGCCATCGCCGCCAAGCATGAGAAAAGGTGACACCTGACGCCTGACGCCTACATCCCACCCTACTCGGTCAATACCTTGCCCACCTGCATGCCGAGAGCGCGGAGCTTGGCCCGCAAGGTAACGCGGCTCAGGCCGAGCAGTTCCGAGGCGCGGGCCTGGTTGCCCTCGGCCTGATCCATGGCGCGACGAATCATCAAGCGGTCGAAGTGCTCCAACGCCCGGCGGTAGAGGTCGGTCTCGCCCGCCGCGATCCAGGCCTCGACCTGCCGCGGCAAGTGCTGCCAGTCGGCCACGTCTTGCGTCGGGGCGGCAGGACCGGGCAGGCCGCGCCGCACTTCGGCCGGTAAGAACTCCGGCAGAATCGTCGGCCCGGCGGAGACGATCAGCGACTCGCGCACGATGCTTTGCAGCTCGCGCACGTTGCCCGGCCAGTCGTAGTTTTGCAGCAGCTCCAGCGCGGCCGGCGAGATCGACTGCACGGTGGTGCCGATCTGCCGGTTATAACGGAACAGGAAATAGTGCGCCAGCTCCGAGATGTCTTCCCGCCGCTCGCGCAAGGGTGGCAGGTGGATGGTCACGCCCCGCAGCCGGTAATACAGGTCCTTGCGGAACCGGTTCTCGTCGATCAGCCGTTCCAGGTTCTGATTGGTGGCCGCAATCACGCGAACGTCGACCGAGATCGTCTCGTTGCCGCCGACGCGCTCGAAGCGGCCTTCTTGCAGCAGCCGCAAAATCTTGGCCTGCGTGTTGGCGGTCATGTCGCCCACTTCGTCGAGGAACAGCGTACCGTTATGGCACTGTTCGAACTTGCCGATCCGCCGCCGTTCGGCCCCCGTGAACGCACCGCGCTCGTGGCCGAACAGCTCGCTTTCCAACAGCGATTCGGGGATGGCCGAGCAATTGATCGCCAGAAACGGCGAACGGCTGCGCTGGCTGTGGTGATAGATGGCCCGCGCCACCAACTCTTTGCCGGTGCCGCTTTCGCCCAACACCAGCACGTTCACGTTCTGCGGGGCCACGCGGCCGATCTGCTTGCAAACCGATTGCATGGCCGCTCCCGAACCGACGAGCAGGTCGGGCCGGTCTTGCGGACGCTCGCCTTCCTCCAGCAGGGCCGGCACATGCATCATGCGGCTGATCGAAAACGCCTGCTCCACAATCTGCTGAAGCTGGTTGGCGTCGAGCGGCTTGACGAGATAGTCGTAGGCGCCGACCTTCATGGCCTCGATGGCCGTGTCGGTGGTGCCATGCCCGGTGATGAAGATCACCAGGCTCTTGGGGTCGATCTCGCGCAGATCCTGAAAAACATCGAGGCCGGAGCGTTGGCCCAGGCGGATGTCGAGCAGGATCACGTCGGGCGAGTGCTCGGCGGCCAGGCGCAGTCCCTCTTCGGCGGTGGCCGCCTCCAGCACCTCGATGCGGTCGTCGGCCAGCACCTGGCCGATGCTGTAGCGGATGTTTGCCTCGTCATCAATGACGAGCAGCTTCAACAGTTTGCTCAAAGAACGTCTCCGAGGCCCGATGCGAAGTGGGACTGTCGCTGCCCGTGAGGCCGCCTTGCTCCCCGGCTTCGGCCAAGGGCACTTCCACGACAAACATGGCGCCGCCCGGCGGCGGATTGGAAGCGGTCAGGCTGCCGCCGTGCTCCTGCATAATCCTGCGGCTGATGGCCAGCCCCAGGCCGATGCCGCGTTCTTTGCTGGTCACGAACGGCTCAAACAGCCGCGACATCACCTCGTCGGAAATGCCGGTGCCCGTGTCGCGAAACACGATCCGCAACAGTCCGTCCGAGGAATTCGCGCCGCGGTCGATCGCCACGTGCAAGATCCCGCCGCCCGTCATGGCCTCGATGGCGTTCAACAGCAGGTTCACAAAGACCTGGTCCAACTGTTCGGGGTCGGCATCGACCGGGGCGGGCACGCAGCCAAGCTCCTCCTCGATGACGACGTGGCCCTGCTGGGCGCGGCTGGCGACGAGCGTCAGTGCCCGCCGCAAGGTGTCGCGCACGTTGTGGCGCACGCGGCGGAGCTTGGGCGGCCGGGCAAAATCGAGCAGCTCCCGAATGGTGGTCTCCATGCGGGCCACCTCTTGCTCGACGACCCGCAGCCGCTCGGCATCGGGCGTCGCCGCCGCCTGGTTTCGCTGCACGGCCTGGATCAGCAGCTTGACGGAAGTCAGCGGGTTGCGCAACTCGTGCGCCACGCCGGTGGCCAGCTCGCCGACGGCCGCCAGGCGTTCCGCCCGCACCGCTTCGCGGCGCGTGCGCTGCAGCTCCGTGACCACTTGCTTGATGCGGCCCGATACGGCCTGCACTTGTTGTTGCAGCGCCGGCAGGCCGTTCAGCTCGTCCGTGGGATGCACTTCGACCAGGCCGATTTGCTGGTCCAGGTCGCCGCTGGCCCCGCGCAGCGTGACGCTGATTTCAGAGATCGTATGGTGCAGGCCGCGCGCGACCCACAGCCCGAGCAGAATGCCGACCGCGGGACCGATGATGATGAAGCTGATGCGCGCGGCTTCAACCCTGCCACGGAGCCGGTCCAGGCGTTGGAAGGCCTCGCTCGTCAACCGCTGAGCCACCTCCGAGAGGTCGTCGCACGGCTTCGCCACGGCCCGCGCCAGCCGCATCGCCGCATCGACCGAACTGGCGGCTTCTTCCGGCGAGAGGCCCGTTCGCGCAAGCTGCTCGCGCGAAAAAGCCTGGTATTTGGCGAAAGCCTCGCCGATTGAAACGATCAGGGCCTTTTCGTCGGCCGTCGAGCTGTTCTCGCTGGCCCGCGCCAGCGCCCCGTCGAAGGCGGCTTCGATCCGCTCCGCGTCGGCCCGGAAGCGCACGCGCGCCCCGCTCCGTTTTTCCAACAACTCGGCGGCTTCCAGCAGCGTGGCCTGCAATCGCCACAGGTTTTCTTGCATGCCGCCGGCCGCCTGAATCACGCTGCGGTTTTGGTTGAGCAGGCTCGTCTGCGTCTCGTCCAATTGATTGAGGACGTACGATGTGCCGCAGCTCACCACCACCCAGAACAAGCTCACCAGCGCGGTGGGAGCGACGACTTTTTTCCACATAGCGACGCCAACATTGCCAGAGGCGAACGATTGGTCTCGAGCGAGGCAGGGCCAAGCCGGCCCGCGGATTAGCGCCCTACCCTTCTCGATAATCCATGTTACCCAGCGCGTGGTCATTTGCGCAGCCACCGCCAAGGTCTCATTCTCGGCCGCGTGATGTAAAATGCCTTGCAATCGTTGCGCCCAAACGGCCGCTGCCCTGGCGAAAAGACGCGCAACGCTTGTGCGGCACGCGAGTAATGGCTTGCCCTTTGGCTCAACGCCGTCGGCAACGTTGCCCGACGACCAGACCGCGATTTCGCAAAGGGTGGAAAGAACCTGTCCCCAAGTGTCAACCCTTATCCACACCGATTGCCAGCACAAAGAGGGCGGACGTTATATCGCCCTTGCCGCGCGCGGCCGCTTTGGCTAAGAATACGGCCCACTTCACTTCCATCGCATTTGCCACTTGGGCCATCCCGGCGGAGCTGCCCGGCTTTCCTTCCCCACGAGGCAGAATCTGTCGTGAACGTACGGCATTCGTGCGTCCTACTGATGCTGGCGGCCGCCGTTTTGGACCCGCCGTCGGCGCGGGCCCAATCCGGGGCCACGGGGACCGTGCCGTCCCTCAGCGACGCGATGTCCGCCGACGCGTCGGGACCGGCGGAAACAACCCCGGCCGGGCCCTCCCTGGCCGCGCTGCAGACCGCGCCGGTCGCCCCGCCTCCCGCGGCACAACCCGCGCCGGTCGCCCTGCAACCGCCCCGCGCGCCCAATATCCGCTCTCTGCTCCAAGGGCCCGAGTTGCCGGAAAACAACGAGGAAGGTTACCGTCGGCGAGTGCGCGCCACGGAGTTGGAGTTGGAAGACCTTCGGCGCCGACTGCAAGCGGGAGAGATCAGCGGAGGCATCTTGTTTCGCGGCCGCGACCCCGACAGCTTCCAGCCGTTCGCCCCGCGCATCTCGGGGCCGGGAGAGGAGCCCGTCAGCTATCCCAATATGTCGGTGAGCGGCTTTTTCCAGCAGGATACCGGGTTCTTTTCACAAGACCAAAACAGCGAGAAGACCTTCGGCACGCTGCAAAACGGCGCCGACTTCCGCCGCGCGCGCATCGCCCTGCTGGGCAACGCGGCCGAGAACCTCAACTATTTCATGGAGCTCGATTTCGCGCTGGCCGGGCACCCCAGCTTCCGTGACGTGTGGGCCGAAGCCACCAACCTTCCCTGGATCGGCGCCATTCGGGCCGGTTATTTCAAAGCGCCGTTCAGCTTGGATGAGCTGCAAAGCGCCCGCAGTTTGGAGTTCTTGGAACGGGCCAATCCGGTCAACGCCTTTGCTCCCTTCCGCCGACTGGGCGTGCTGATGTACAACCACTTGGAGTCGGGACGGGCGACCTGGGCCGGCTCGTTCACCCGCGGGCTGGCCGATCCCTACGGCGGCGACATCGGCAACAGCGGCGGCTGGGCGGGCACCGGACGCGCCACTTGGCTGCCCTACTACGACGAGCCGTCCGGCGGCCGATACTACCTGCACCTGGGGGCGGCCTACGAGCTCAATTATCCGGGTGGCAATGCTTTCCGTTACCGCGCGACGCCGGAGGTTTTCATCGGTTCGCAGCAATCCTCGGGAGCCATCGGCAACAGCGGCGTCACCTTGCCCGGACCTCTCAACGGCACCCCCTTCTTCGTCGACTCCGGCACGCTCAACACCGACCATTTCAGCGTCTACGGCACCGAACTGGCCGGCTCCTGGGGAGCGTTCAATTTTCAGTCGGAATGGATGGGGACCACGGTCAGCCAGATTCACAACCCGGTGGCCTTCATGCAGGGCGCCTACTTTCAAGCCAGCTATTTCCTGACCGGCGAGCATCGCCCCTACACCCGGCCCTCCGGCACGCTGGGAGCCGTGAAGCCCTTCGAGAATTTCTTTATCGTGGGCAAGGGGCAAGGCTGGGGCCACGGCGCCTGGGAAGTGGCCAGCCGCCTCTCGTGGGTCGATCTCGACAGCAAGAACGTGCAAGGCGGACGGCTCACCGACTACACCGCCGGGCTGAACTGGTATCTGCACGCCAACGTCAAGCTGCAGATCAACTACATTCACGCCTGGCTGGACAATCCGGTGTACGGCAAGAGCAACACCGATATCTTCGCCACGCGGCTGCAGGCCCAGTTCTAGAAATAGATCTGCGACCGAAACCAGAACAGGTTGTTGAACTTCGTCGTGCTGCCGGGCGTGAGCGCCACGGGTCGGTTGTACTCGCTGTATTGCCAGTCGACCGTGAGCTTCACGTAATGCACGAGATACCAGTTGAAGCCGATATCGGTCACGTTGGCGTTGTTGGCCGAGGTGGCGGTGGCCAGCCCCGACGAGAGCACATCGCCGCCGAGGTGCATGTTGGCGAAACGGCCGAACAGCTCGATCGCCCCGAAGCCGCGCCGGGGATTGTCGCCCCGCGTGTCGCCGATTTCGCCCAACGGGTTGCGCGGCTGGAGCAAGTAGCCGCGGCGCGTGATCTCCTCGCCGGTAAGAAAATAGAACAGCGAGACCTCGTAGCCGCTCAACGGCACGCGCGTGCGCACCGGAGTGGTGGGGCTGGTCGAGTAATCCTGGAAGCCGCCTTGGTAGCCCGACATGATGCCCAGGCTCTTGTAGTAGTAGGTCACGTCGGCCCCCCATTGCATCCGAAGTCCGTTTTCGAGGTCGTTGGGATTGAAGGTCAGGAAGGCGGGCGAGACGGTCGCCGCCTGATCCAGTCGGCTTTGATCGTTGGCGGTCCGCAACGTCGCCGGCTGCAGCGGGTTGTGCTCTTGGCCGAAGTTGAACGAACCGCCCAAGTTGAGCTGTTGCAGGGCCTCGACCTTGGTCTTCAAAAACGGCCGGCTGCTGAAATAGGTATAAAGATCCTTGCCGTTGTTGAAGTCCTGAAACGAGCGCCGCTGGCCGTTGAAGACGCCGACGGCGTAGCGCAGCCGGTTCTCCAAAACATCGCCGTGGACCATCATTCCGAGTTGGCGATTGCCCGCCATGTTGCCGATGAAGACCGAACGCTCGGGAGCAATGAGATTGCTCTCCGACATCTCGCTGTATTCATAGGTGTAGGGCGTCTTCATGCGCCCCACGCGGACCTCCAACTTTCTCCGGTCGAGCCGCTCGCCGGACATGGGACGCCCTTCGAAGTTGAAGTCGGCGAACGCATCCAAGACGTCGAGCGAGCCGTAGCCCTTGTTGATGACGGTGTAGTAGCTGGCATACTGAGAAACGTAGCCCTCGAAATACCAGCGTTGCCGAGGAATCACGAAGTTATCGACCAAGGGGTTGCCGGTCGGGTTGAAGACCCTCAGGTCCAACTGCGTCAGGTCGTGGAACGCCAATTCGAAGAAACCGTCGTCGCTCTTCCACGTCAACCCGCGGCCGAAACTGGTGCCGACTTTCCGTCGTATCGGTGGCATGTCGGCGCGATAGGGTTCCCGCACGTCCTCGGAAGCACCCCAGTCGGCGCCGCTTGGCGGTCCGCGAGGCGGCCGAAGGTCGCCCTGCCCGGACACCGTGCCGCCCAAAGGCCCGAGTTGCGGAAAGACAAACGTGGGCTGCGAAAGGGCGTCGCCCGGCCCGCTCGGCGGCGCGTCGAATTGATCGGTGATTTGCCCGATCGTCAGGGGCGTTCTTGCAATCGTCGCCGGCGATTGTGCCAGCGCATCGCAGCCACGGGCGGCGACGGCCAACCAGACCGCGAGCACGCGCAGCAAGACCAACTCGCGGCAGCGGAGACTCCCCCCGGTATCGTCCGGCATCTCATCGGCACTTGTTCATGGCGAAAATAGAGAGGTTTTGACGGCAAAACGGCATGGCGGGAATGGAGTTGCATTGGCAGCGGCTCGTTGACAAGCGGAAACCATGAAGAGCCCGCCGCGCCTACCGTCATCATCGGCACAGTCGATGAACTTCTTATTCCCGCCACAACCGGCTTCATCCGGTGGACATGGAAACGACTTGTTTATCGGCAAAGTCCGCCTCTCCCTCCGGCGGCGGTTCGTTGGTGGCCGCACCGAGCTTGACCGGCAGAGACACGGTGAACTCGCTCCCCGCTCCCGGCCCTGCGCTGTTGGCCTCGATTCTGCCGCCGTGCAGCTCGGTCAGCCGTTTCGCCAGCGCCAGACCCAGGCCCAGGCCGCCCTGCGAACGTTGCGGCGCCCCGTCGACCTGAGTGAAGATGTCGAAGATGTGCGGCAACATGTCATGGGGAATGCCGAGGCCCGTGTCCTTGACCGTCACCACGGCCTCGCCGTCGAGTTGCTCGGCCGTCAGCCAGATGCGGCCTCCCGGCCCGGTGTACTTCGCGGCGTTGTTCAGCAGATTCGACAAAACCTGCGTGAGCCGCAACGGATCGACTTCCAGGTACACCGGCTGCGTGGGCAACTTCACGTCGAGTACATGGCCCATCCGATCGATGAGCGGACGGCTGGCTTCGACGGCGTCGTTGCACATCACCGCCAACTCGGTCCGCCGCTTTTGCAGTTCGACTTTGCCATTCGAAATCCGGGCGATGTCGAGCAGGTCATCCACCAGTCGCACCATGTTGGTGATCTGCCTCTCAAGGATCGTATGCGCTTCGTCGGCGATCTGCTTGTCGGTCCCCGACTGTCGGAGAAGTTGCAGGGCACCGTGGCCGGCGCTTAGCGGGTTGCGCAGCTCATGCGCCACGATAGCCAAGAAGGCGTCTTTTTGCCGGTCCGCCTCCCGGAGCGTTTTTTCCGCCTTCTTCCGCCTGAGAATCTCTTCCCGCAGTCGCTTTTGCTTGGCGACACCATATCGCCAATTGGCCTCGGCGCGATTTCGGGCCACGCGCAGCGCTTCTCCGACGCCGACGATAATGAAACACGTAACCAGGTACAGGCCGAGACGCTCGGTGTCCTGAACGGCCCAAGCGCCGCGGGGCTCGATGAACAGGTAGTTGCACGCCAAGTAGCCAAGAACCGTGGCGAGCAGGGCGGGCCGCCAGCCCGCATAGGCGGTCGTGGCGGCGACCGCCGCGTAAAGCGTCACGAGATGCACCGTGTCGCCCACCCACGGATCGACCACCCAGCGGATGAGCACCGCCACCGCCGTGGTGGAAATGGCAATGAAACAGCCCCTGAGGCCCATCAATTTCCCAAACCGGACCGCCATGGTCATCCGCTCCTTTGCAGATCGTGTTTCCGTCAAATCCAAGGCACCGCCGGCAAGTGGGGCGTCTGGCCCACACGCGACTTCCTTGTTTAGCATGCCCGCGGCGGACAGGTAAAGCAACTCGCGCGCGAGGTCTCTTACAAAGCCGTTAGGTTCCGCGACGTCGGACGCAGTGGCCGCGCGCACGAGCTGAGCGCCGTGCCCGGTTGGCTATCAGACAATCGTGTCGGCGTCGGCCGTGAGCAAACCTGCCAACAGCGCTAGGACGAGGACGATCAAAACCTTCGGCAGGCCGAAGGAAATCAGCGCGGTGGCAACCGCCGCGGCGCCGTGAGCGATGAAATTCAACATGATTGATTTCCTTTCCGAAC
This sequence comes from Pirellulales bacterium, assembly GCA_035533075.1. NCBI lineage: Bacteria > Pseudomonadati > Planctomycetota > Planctomycetia > Pirellulales > Pirellulales bacterium. The sequence continues at coordinate 29,407 of DATLUO010000242.1, forward strand.
TCGCGGAGGGTTGCCCCCGTCATCTCCACGCGGTGTGGGTAAAAGCAAACCACGGGCCCTCGCGCCTTGAATCCGACGGCGAGCTCCGACCCGCCGGCTGTGCAGCGTGCGACGCGATCGACGAGCGCCCAAACCGGCGATCGCCTTCGACGACCATGAGGCCGTCTCGGCGCATCAAATCGAGCAGATCCTCGCCCTCGGGGCTGGCCGACATCAGGTCCGTGAGGTCAACGCACAGCGGTCGCCCGCCGCCGATCGCTTGCAGAATGCCGCAGCATCTATCCAGTTCGTCCACGTCCGGCCCGCTCAACACGCCCTCGAGCTTCAGCGTGGTGCCCACCGCGCCACTGATCACCGTCATTTTGAGCATCTGCTTTCACCTTCGTTCGGCCGCGGCCGACAAGCGCCTCTCCGCTTGTCCCCTTGCCCTGAGGCGCGCTTTGTCATGGCGCCGGACCCGCAATTGATCTATTGGCATTCTAGCCGGCGGCCGTGGCAGGGCAGCGCCCGGCAGGTTTACATCTTTGCAAGGCCGGGCCGGCCACTCGGCTAGAAATAAATCTGCGAGCGGAACCAAAACAGGTTGTTGAAGCTCGTGGTGCCGGTCGTCGTGAGCGCCACGGGCCGGTTGTAGGCGCCGTACTGCCAATCGAGCGTGAGCTTGACGTAGGCGTTCAGATACCAGTTCACGCCCACGTCGGTCACGTTGGCGTTGTTGGCCGAGGTGCTGGTCGCCAGGCCGGAGGTGAGCACATCCGCGCCCATGTGCAGGTTGGCGAAGCGGCTGAAAAGCTCGATGGCCCCGATGCGCCGCGTGGGGTTCTCGCCCCGCACGCCATCCACACGCCCCAAGGGTCGGCGCGGCTCGAGCAACCGCGGCGAGATCTCTTCGCCGGTGAGAAAGTAAAACAGCGTCACCTGGTAGCCGCTCATGGGCACGCGCGTTCGCAACGGCGTGGCGGCGCTGGTCGAATAATCCTGAAAGCCGCCCTGGTAGCCCGACAAGATGCCCAGGCTCCGGTAGTAATAGGCCACATCGGCCGACCACTGCATCCGCGGGCCGTTCTCGATGTCGCCCGGATTGAACGTCAAAAAGCCGGGCGAGACGCTGCCCACGGCTGTGGAAGAATTGACCTGGTTGGCGGTCCGCAAGGCGTTGGGCGAAAGCGAATTGTGTTCGCGGCCGAAGTTGAAGGAGCCGCCCAGATTGAGCTGCCGCAAGGCTTCCATTCCGGTCAGCAGAAACGGCGTGCTGTTGAAAAACGTGTACAGGTCTTTGCCGTTGTTGAAGTCCTGAAACGAGTTTCGCTGGCCGTTGAACACGCCCACGGCGTATTCCAAGCGTTGCTCCAGCAGGCGGCCGTGGGCCATGGCGCCCAACTGGCGGTCGCCCGACAGATTGGCGACGAACACCGAGCGTTCCGGCGCGATCAGGTCGTTTTCGGCCATTTTGACATATTCATAGGTGTAGGGCGTTTTCATCCGGCCCACGCGCACTTCGAGTGCTTCGCGATCGGCGTCCCGCTCGTTGGTGGCGTTGCCCGCCAGGCTGAAGTCGGCGAACGCGTCCAGCACATCGAGCGGGCCGTAGTCGCGGTTGATGACGGTGTAATACCTGACGTAATTGGAGACGTGGCCGGTGAAGTACCAGCGTTGGCGAGGCAGGACGAAGCTGTCGACCAACGGATCACCGGTGGGCTGAAACACGCGCAGGTCGAACTGCGTCAGGTTGTGAAACGTCAACTGAAAGTAGTTGTCGTTGCTGCGCCAGGTGAGTCCGTCGGCGAAGTAGGTGCTGATCTTCCTTTTCTGGGGCGGCATGTCGGGGCGATAGAGTTCTTCCGGCCCCCCGTCCGCGAAGCCGCGTTCGCCGCTGCCGCCGACGGTGCCCAGGTTTTCGCCGGGCGGGGTGGGGAGGACCGAATATCGGCTATCCGAACGCGCGTCGCTCGTGGCCCTGTGGTTCCCGCCTCTCAGCGGCGCCACCGTGCCCAGCGCGGAACCGCTCGCCGCGGGCGGCGGCGACAGATAGGCCCGCGTGCTGAGTTGAAAGTCGTCGGGCGACTCCTCGGCGAATTGCGGATCGCCGAACGGCCGCAGTTGCGGGAAGGCAAAAGTCCGCTCCGCGGCGGCCGAGATGTCTGGCCGGCCGAATTCGCCGGCCAGTCCGGCGGTCGCCCCGGCCGAGGTTCGGGCGTAACGCGTCGGCGATTGCGCCCAACTGTGCGTACCGCCCGCCGCCGCCAACGCCAACAGGCCGCTGAGCAGTGCTCCGACGCGACGTGGCAGGTTCCGCGCGGGAGCGTCTTGCATTTCAATAGCCATCCGGACGGCGATCGGCTTGAGTTAAGCGGCGCGGCAAAGCCGCCTAGCGTCATAATCGGCACATTTGGCCTTGTCGAGCAAAACGCGCGATTTTGCTGATTGTGACGGCGGAGGCGGCCGATACCAACAGGAAGGGTGAGCCCGCTTTGATTTTCATCAACGGCCCACTGGCCGGAGGGAAGCCAATACCACCAGTGACCCTTGTAGAACTTGCCGTGTGCGGTTTCGCACGGCGACAGTCCGCATTCGCGCGCCTTTCCGGCACACCTGCCGCGACCTCATGGACGCACTATGATTTCTTCTCAGGCTTGGCCGCCGGCAGCTTATCGCGCCAACGGGCGGCGGCGTCTTTCTTGCCAGGCCTCGTAGAGCCGCACGAGTCGTTCGAGCGCACCACGTTCTGGCCCGATTCGACGCGCTCGCCGCCGGTCTGCTGCTGAAAGGTGTTCCAGGCCGACGGCGGCAGGGGAGCGACCCAAAAAACGATGTCTTCGAATTCGATGGTCCCCGTCGCTCGCCATGTTGCGGCCAACTGCGTCGGAGCGCGGGGGATCGACTCATCTCTCATCCCTCATCTCTCATCCCTCGACCGCGAATCCCTCCTACGGAACTACGAGATGATGAAATCCCTCGGGTTTTTCCCGTTCGTGCAAATTTGCACGGACGAGGAGCGGCGCAGCAAGCTTCGCACGGTCCGCTCCGCAGAAGGACGTTTCCTGCGCGCCTTTGACAACCACGGATGACTCGGATGGGCACGGATTTGGTCGGGAAGCCGCACGGCGACGATGCTTGGTTTGGCGTGCCGCTCGTTAGAGCGCGAACGTCGGTAACCGCCGGGCGAGCCGGCGGCATGGCGTCCGACGTCTTCGCAGCCTTTGCGCTGGTACAAGTCGGCGTCCATTTTTTCCCGTACGGCCGCAAACGGCTGGCCCCGACCAGCTTAGATGGCCCAGGCGGCGCGCTTGATTTTTATTTTTCACAAGCAAATCAGCCCTCCAACCCCCAACCCCAACCACCACCTTTCTTGCCGTTGCGATACAATAAAACGGCGAAACCTTGCCTGTTCGAAGCCAACTTGCACCGTCGAAGAATGGACGCAACACCAACCCTGCCCGATAGTTTGAGCCTGGCCTTCGTCGAGGGACTCTACGACGATTACCTGCGCGACCCGCAATCGGTCGATGCCCAGTGGCGGGCCTATTTCGACGCCCTGGGCCGGCCCTCGAACGGCCGCGCCGGACATCGCTGGAAGTCGCGGCCGACGTTTCGCCCGGCCAGCCTGTTCAACCCGCGCCCCGGCGGCGACGGCGCGGCGGCCATGCCGGTCGCCCAGGTCGCCAATCTGCAAGATCGCGTCGACCAGTTGATCCGGGCCTACCGCGTGCGCGGGCATCGGGCCGCCCAGATCAACCCGCTCAACCTGCCGCGGCCCCATCAGCCCGAACTCGATCTCGAATTCTATCATTTCACCGACGCCGACCTGGCGCGCCAGTTTTCGATCGACACCATTCCGGGCGGCGATACGCTGAGCCTGGCCGACATCGTCGAGCACCTCCGCAACACCTATTGCCGCTCGATCGGCGTGCAGTTCATGCACATCGACGATTTGAGCGTCCGCCATTGGCTGCAAGACCGCATGGAGGCCAGCGAGAACCGCTCGCAGCTCACGCGCCAGGAGCAGTTGCGCATTCTCACGCGGCTGACCAACGCCCACCTCTTCGAGGAGTTCATCCAAAAGAAATACGTCGGGGCAAAAAGTTTTTCGCTGGAAGGGGCCGAGAGCCTGATTCCGCTTTTGGATCTGGCGATCGAAGAGGCCGGCGAACAGGGCGTCGACGAGATTGTGCTGGCCATGGCCCACCGCGGGCGGCTGAACGTGCTGGCCAACATCATGGGCAAGTCGCCGCAACTCATCTTCCGCGAGTTCGAAGATCGCGAGCCGGAGCTGCATCTTGGCCGCGGCGACGTGAAATATCACCTCGGCTACAGCACCGATTGGCAGACCGACACCGGCCACCAGGTCCATCTCTCGCTGTGCTTCAACCCCAGCCACTTGGAATTCGTCAACCCGGTGGCCGTCGGCCGCATGCGGGCCAAGCAAGACCGCGTCGACGATGCCGAACGGCGGCACGGCATGGTGCTGTTGATTCACGGCGATGCGGCGTTCGCGGGCGAAGGCGTGGTGCAAGAGACGCTCATGCTCAGCCAGTTGCCCGGCTATGCGGTGGGCGGCACGATCCACGTGGTGGTCAACAACCAGATCGGCTTCACGGCCACGCCCGCCGAGCTGCACTCCAGCGTCTACGCCACCGACGTGGCGAAGATGCTGCAAATCCCCATCTTCCACGTCAACGGCGAGAACCCCGAAGCCGCGGCCCAGGTGGTGCGGCTGGCGCTCGACTTCCGCCGCGAGTTTCAGCGCGACGTGGTGATTGACATGTACTGTTATCGCCGCCGCGGGCACAACGAGGGCGACGAGCCGTCGTTCACGCAGCCGATGCTTTACCAAGCGATCGACGACCGCATGAGCGTTCACGAGGCGTATCTCGAGCAGCTCCTGATGCTGGGCGGCGTCACCTGTGAGGAAGCCGAGAAGATCGTGGCCATGCGCCGCGAGCAGCTCGAACAAGAACTGTCGGCCGCGCGGCGTGACGATTTCAAGGGGCAGGGGGAAATGCTCTCCGGCGTGTGGGCGGGTTACCTCGGCGGAGCGGAGCCGCCGCCGATCGCCACCGGCGTCGAACGTCCGCGGTTGGCGGGCCTGCTCGAAACACTTTCGCGGGTGCCGGCCGACTTTCATCCGCACCCCAAGCTGAAACGCTTCATGGAAGCCCGGCTGGAGATGGCACAGGGCGGCAAGCCGCTCGATTGGTCGACGGCCGAGGCCTTGGCGCTGGCCAGCCTGGCGACGGAAGGGATGCGTATTCGCATGAGCGGCCAGGACACGGCCCGCGGCACCTTCAGCCAGCGGCACGCCGTGCTGCACGATTATGAAACCGGCGACACCTATATGCCGCTGGCCCATATCTCGCCCGATCAGGCGCCGGTCGAGATCTACAACAGTCCGCTGTCGGAGACGGGCGTATTGGGTTTTGAGTACGGCTACAGTCTCGATTGTCCGGCGGGACTGGTGCTGTGGGAGGCCCAGTTCGGCGATTTCTGCAACGCGGCCCAGGTGATCATCGACCAGTTCCTCACCAGTGCCGAGGAAAAGTGGCGGCGGCTGAGCGGACTGGTGCTATTGTTGCCGCACGGCTTCGAAGGCATGGGGCCGGAGCACTCGCACGCCCGGCTGGAACGGTTTTTGACGGCGGGCGCCGACGACAACATTCAGGTGGTCAACCTGACGACGCCGGCCCAGTATTTTCACTGCTTGCGGAGGCAGGTGTTGCGGCGCTGGCGCAAGCCGCTGATCATGATGACGCCCAAGAGCCTGTTGCGTCATCCGCAGTGCGTCTCCCCGCTCGACCACTGCGCGGAGGGCGGGTTCCAACGTGTGATTGCCGAGAAGCCGCCGGAGGGGCAACACGTGGACCGCATCTTGCTCTGTTCGGGCAAGATCTATTACGACCTGCTGGCCGAGCGCGAGCGGTTGGGGCGCGGCGACGTGGCCATCGTGCGGATCGAGCAGCTTTATCCGCTGCCGCTCGACGACCTACGGGCGGCCTTGGCGGTCTATGCTGACGGCACGCCGGTCTTGTGGGTGCAAGAAGAGCCCGAGAACATGGGAGCGTGGCGGTTCTTGCGGGTGCAGTTGGGCGAGCGGCTATTTGAGCGGTTTCCGTTTTCCGGCGTCACGCGTCCCGCGGCGGCGAGTCCCGCCACCGGCTCGCACAGCAGCCACAAGCTGGAGCAGCAGATTTTGCTGGCCAAGACGTTCGGAGGGAACTAAACCGGGCGGGGAAAGGCGTAGGGTGGGACCAGCGAGCTTGCGAGCGCCGGCCCACCGATTGCGGCGTTTGATCGACCGATCGACTTGCGCGTGGTACAAGTAGAGTTTGGTGGGCCAATGTTTTCGGCAATGCGAGGTGCTTATGTCTGCATCGATGAAGGAGCTGGGGATTGATCGGCTCAGTGTGGCGGAGCGTATCTTGTTGGTTGAAGAGATTTGGGACAGCATCGCGGCCAGCCCCGAAGCCTTCACACTGACCGAGTCACACCGGCAGGATCTGGACCGTCGCTTGGAACAATACCGCGACAACCCCAAGGCAGGCGCTCCCTGGGAGGAAGTCAAGGCGCGATTGCAGAGGAAGACCGATTGAGCCTCAAGCTGATCATCAACCCTGAAGCGGAAGCGGATTTGGCCCAGGCGCGGCGATGGTACGACGAGAAGCGCGCTGGACTCGGCGACCGTTCCTTATGTCGGTTGAAGCTGTTTTTGATCGCATTTGCCGCCACCCGGAGCTGCACGCGATCGTATATCGCGACTTGCGGATGGCGTTGGTTCGCCGGTTTCCCTACGCGGTGGTGTACCGCGTGGACGACGATCAAATCACCGTGATCGCAGTTTATCACACTCGGCGAGATGAGCGCGGTTGGCAGTTGCGAGCATAAGATGGTATGGAATTTGAGTCTCTCCGATTTCCGAAGATGCCCAATGGTTGTGGCCACGTCCACCGGAGTCCCGTTCATGACCGAACCATCCGGCGAGCCGCCGGCCCGCTATCAGTTCTCAATTGGCCACATTCTGCTCCTAACCGCTCGTGCGGCACTGAATTCGGTTACGACGATGCGACGCAGCCCATTGAGCAGATCCGACAAGCGTGGGTCGATCGCGGAGCAGTCTGGTGGAGCGATAGCCGCCGGCCGCCCGCGGGTTGGTCAGGCACCCGGCAATTGGAAGAGTCAGGATTGCTGAATCCGAAATCATGAGCATCGAACTGAAAGTCCCCATCGTTGGTGAATCGATCCGCGAAGTGCAGATCGGCGATTGGCTGAAAGCCGAAGGCGAGTTCGTCGAGAAAGACCAGCCGGTCGTCGAGCTTGAGTCCGACAAGGCCACCGTCGAGCTGCCCGCTCCGGAATCGGGCAAGATCAGCAAAGTGCTCAAACGAAAAGGCGAGACGGCAAGCGTCGGTGAGGTCATCGGACAGCTTGAGCAAGCGGCCGCGCCGACGGGCGAGAAGCCGCCGGCGCCAAAACCTGATGAGCAGGCAAAGCCAAAGGCGGCAAAACCGGCGGCGAACCAACCGGCCGCCAAAACGGAGAGCGCCAAACCGCCGCAGCCGGCGCCGAAAGAACACGAGAAATCCGAGCGGTGGGTCGTGCCCGCCGCGCGACGCGCTTTGGCCGAACACGGCCTGACCGCCGAACAAGTCGAAGCATCCGGCCGCGGAGGCCGCTTGCTGAAGGAAGACGTCGACCGCTACTTGGAGCACGCCAGGCAGCCTGCGCCGCAGCGCTCCGCGGTGGCCGACGCCCTGCACACGAGCGTGCTTGTGTCGGCGGGCGGCGGCGAAGACGAAGTCGTGCCCATGAGCCCCTTGCGGCGGCGCGTGGCCGAGCGGCTGGTCGAGGCGCAGCAGACCGCCGCCCTGCTGACGACGTTCAACGAAGTCGACATGTCGGCCGTGATGGCCTTGCGGCAAAAGTATCGCGACCCGTTCCAGGAAAAGTACGGCGTCAAGCTGGGCTTCATGTCGTTCTTCATGAAGGCGGTCATCGAGGCGCTCAAGCGGTTTCCGCAGGTCAACGCCGAGATTCGCGGCACCGATATCGTGTATCACAACTACTACGACATCGGCATCGCCGTGGGCGGCGGCAAAGGGCTGGTCGTTCCGGTGCTGCGCGGGGCCGACCGCATGAGCTTCGCCGAGACCGAAAAGGCGATCGCCGATTTCGGCCAGCGTGCCCGCGACAACAAGATCAAAATCGAGGAGCTCTACGGGGGCACGTTCACGATATCCAACGGCGGCGTGTATGGTTCGCTGCTGTCGACGCCGATCGTGAACCCGCCGCAGAGCGGCATCTTGGGCCTGCACGCCATTCAAGACCGGCCGGTGGCCCGCGACGGGCAAGTCGTGGTGCGGCCCATGATGTATCTGGCCCTGACCTACGATCATCGGCTCGTCGATGGCCGCGAGGCCGTGCTCTTTCTGCGGCACGTGAAAGAACTGATTGAAGAACCGTCGCGGATTTTGTTGGAAATCTGAACCCCGAACCCTTCCTCGGGCCCTTGCCATCGCCGCTCGCCATCGGTAACTTGTTCGGTGTCACCCAGATTAGGAGATCCGTCATGACGACGTTGGTCACGAAGACCCTGCCCAGCAGGCGACTCACCTTGCGAGACAAGCTCTCGCGCCTCACGTTTCTCGAAGCCGCCAAGCTGCTCGGCCCGGAAGGCAAACGGCTCATTCAAACGAGCGGCAATCTTTGGTCGATCAAGATCGACCAGCACGTCCATCTGGGCGACGACCTGTTTCGCCTGCGAATTCCCGGCGAAAGCGTCAACGGCCAGCCGGTGATCGTGACCATCACGCTGATGGCCGAGGCCCGCGACCGGCTTCACTGGAATTGCACCGCGTGCGACGGGGCCTGCAAGCACGTGGGCGCCGCCTTCTCGCTCATTCTCGAAGACAAGACGCCGCTGGGCCTGGCCGCCGTGCCGCCCAAGCGCGTGGCCGTGGCCAGCCTGAGTGAAGAGGAGCTGATCGCCAAGGCCCTGGCCGAGCGGCTGGAGCGGGCCAAGGCCGAAAAGATGAAGCTGGAAGCGGCCGATCCCGCGCGGCCCTGGACCGACTACACCGTCACCAATCGCCTGACCGGCAAGAGCTACCGCGTCGCCCTGCGCGGCCTGGAGCCGGGCGATTCGTTCTGCTCGTGCCCCGATTTCCGCACCAACACGCTGGGCACCTGCAAGCACGTGCTGCACGTGATTCACAAGATCAAGCGGAAGTTCAACGCGGCCGAGCTGCGGCGGACCTATCGACGCAAGCACATCGGCCTGCACTTGCGGTACGAGCGCGACGTGACGCTGCGATGGCTGCTGCCGGACAAAATGGACGAGGCGGCCGCGAAGATCGTCGGTCCCTTGCGAGATCGGCCCATCGAAGACCTGCACGACCTCATCGACCGGTTGGCGAAGCTCGAAAAGCTGGGCCACGAGGTGATGGTCTATCCCGATGCCGACGAGTTCATCCAGCAGCGGCTGGTGCAAGACCGCTTGCGGGAGCGCATGGCCGCCATCCGCCGCGACCCGGCCAATCACCCGCTGCGCACCTCGCTGCTCAAGGCGCCGTTGTTGCCGTACCAGTTGGACGGCGCGGCCTTCGCGGCCGGCGCGGGCCGGGCCATTCTGGCCGACGACATGGGACTGGGCAAGACGATTCAGGGCGTCGGCGCGGCCGAGCTGCTGGCCCGCGAGGCCGATATCAAGAAGGTGCTGGTGGTTTGCCCGGCGTCGCTCAAGTCGCAATGGCGCAGCGAGATTCACCGCTTCTGCCAGCGAGACGTGCAACTCATCGGCGGCGCCGCCCGCGACCGCTGGAACCAATACTCCAACGAATGCTTCTTCACCATTTGCAACTACGAGCAGGTGCTGCGCGACATTTTGTCGGTCGAGCGCGTCAAGTGGGATTTGATCATTCTCGACGAAGGACAGCGGATCAAGAACTGGGAGGCCAAGACCAGCAACGTCGTCAAGAGCCTCAAATCGCGGTTCGCCCTGGTGCTGTCGGGCACGCCGCTGGAGAACCGGCTCGACGACCTTTATTCGGTGGTGCAGTTCATCGACGCCCGGCGGCTGGGGCCGGGCTTCCGCTTCTTCAATAAGCACCGCGTGATCGACGAGAAGGGGAAGGTGCTGGGCTACAAGGACCTGGCCGACCTGCGCCAGGCGCTCAAGCCGGTGCTGCTGCGCCGCACGCGCGACAGCGTGCGTCTGGATCTGCCGCCGCGGACGAGCGAGATCATCCGCATTCCGCCCACCGACGAACAGGTCGCGTTGCATGCGGGGCACATGCACACCGTGGCCACGATCGTGGGCAAAAAGTTCATCAGCGAAATGGATTTGCTGCGGCTGCAAAAAGCACTCTTGATGTGCCGCATGTCGGCCGACAGCACCTATCTATGCGACAAACAAAAGCCCGGCTGGTCGAGCAAGCTGGAATACCTCGACGAACTTTTCGAGCGACTGTTCGAGGAGCAGGGGCGCAAGGTCGTGCTCTTTTCGGAGTGGACGACGATGCTCGATCTGATCGAGCCGCTGTTGAAGAAGCGTCAGCTCAACTTCGTGCGTCTCGACGGCAGCGTGCCGCAGCGGCAGCGGCAAGACCTGGTTCAAAAGTTCCAGACCGATCCGGAGTGCAAGCTGTTTATCACGACCAACGCCGGCTCGGTGGGCCTCAACCTGCAAGCGGCCAATACGGTGATCAACGTCGATCTGCCGTGGAATCCGGCCGTGCTCGAACAGCGCATCGCACGGGCACACCGCATGGGCCAGACGCAAAGCGTGCAGGTCTACGTCTTGGTCACTGAGGAAACCATCGAAGACAACCTGCTGGCCACGATCGCCGCGAAAAAGGATCTGGCCTTGGCGGCGCTCGATTTCGAGTCGGAGGTGGACCGCGTCGACTTGTCCACCGGCATGGAGGAGTTGAAGAGCCGGCTGGAGATTTTGCTGGGCGCCAAGCCCGAAGCGCCGGTCGACGAGACGGTCAAGCAGGCGGCCACGGAGGAAACGCGCCGGCTGACGGAAGGCCATCGCGAGCGCGTGGCTGCGGCGGGCGGCGAGTTGCTGGGCGCGGCGTTCAAGTTCTTGGGCGAGTTGGTTTCTCAGCAAGAGGTGGCGCCGCCGCCGCCCGAGTCGTTGGTCGCCAACCTTCGCGCCGGGCTAGGCGCCTGCGTCGAGGAAGACAGCGACGGCAAGCCGCGGCTGACCGTGACCTTGCCCGACCGCGGCGCGCTGGAGAGCCTGGCGCAGGCGCTGGCCAAACTACTGGCAACGGGCGGCGGGTAGCATGTCGTCCATCGACGCGGGTGCTTGCGTCGGAACGGCGTCTGACCATCAGTGCGGCCGTCTGCTCTAATCAGGTGTCCTTGTAAGGATCGCTCATTTCGGCGTTTTATGCCCGGCCTTTATGAACAGGAACTGCCCCTCGGCACCCGGAAGAAGAGATGGCCAGTGAAATCACCAACGCCAACAGAGCAAAGCTTGTCACGCCGGACAGTTGGAATCAGCGTGGATGACACCACACGTCAGGTGACTCTAACTCAACATCGCGAGCGCATCCACAGCCTGTTACTCGACCAACTCGCAAACGTGGGGCTCGCGATCGACGTAAGGCAAGACTTGCGGGACGTAGATCTCGGTAACTGCTTTGTTCAGGCGATGCGTCTCCCAGGCGGCCTTCGACTCCCACCATTCGACGAGCAGAAAGCGGCGCTCGTCGGCCTGCGACTGGTAGACTTCGAACCGTTCGCAGCCCGGCTCCTGCCGGGAGAGCTGACAAGCCTTGGCCAGCCGCTCGCGAACGGCGGCGATGTTGGCGGGGTCTTTCACCGTCAGCCAGACGTTCAGGTAATACATTCGACGAAAACTCCGTGATGAGCCGGGAATGGTTCAATCGGCTTTGTTGCGCCAGGTGGGCTTCTTGGCGCGCGAGGCCGGGTGCCGCCGCAACATGCGAAACTCGCTCGGCTGTGGGGCGATGGCCGGCGGCGCCGCCTGCATGGGCCGCACCCGACTGGCGCGCGGGCCGCGGTCGGCCGCGTCCGTTTGGTCCAGATCGTATTCGACGCGCTGCCCCGGCACGAGCGTGGCGAATTGGTCGCCCGCCACCGTCGAGCCGTGAAAGAAAACATCGGGCCCGCCGAGCGTCGGTTCGACGAATCCGCAATACTTACCGGGAAGTAATCTTTTGATCGTGCCTGTGGCCATTTTGATGCAAGTCAGGTGCTGGTGAATGGTTATTGTCGCTGGTTTCCGGCCGTTCGCCAAGTGCCTTGCCCGCCCAGCGTAGCGGGTCTGACGTAAAAAAGGTTGGCCGAGACGGGGCCGTTGTATACGATGAGAACGCACGGAACGCATCAAGTGGGGTTGATACATCCGTTGAATTCCGCAACAACCTATGGCAGTCATGCGACCGGCCACCAGACCATCATGGAGGAAAGGTATGGACGTCCCAAACAACTCGGAGACTTTGGTCTCACACCGCGGCGGCCGCGGCAGGTCGGCCGGCAGGCACTGGGCAACGGCCCTTGTCCTGGCGGCGGCGGTCTTGGGTGCCCGCAATGCTCCGGCCGATGAGAAGGCGGCGCCCGACAAACCGGTGGAAAAGCTCAATGGCAAGCTGGTGATCTGCGGCGGAGGAGTGTTGCCGGCGCAGCTTCGCAACCGCTTTCTCGAGCTGGCCGGTGGGGCCGCGGCGCGTGTCGTGGTTGTCACCACGGCCAGCGTTTATGCGGACACCGACAAGATGGCGGCCAAGCTCGCCTTTTGGCACGAGCAGAAGTTGGCCTCGCTGACGGTCCTGCACACGCGCTCGCGTCAAACCGCCGACGACCCGACTTTCGCCCAGCCGTTGCGCGAGGCGACGGGCGTTTGGTTCGTCGGCGGCAATCAGAATTGGCTCACCGAGACCTACTTGGGCACGCTCACTGAACAGGAAATCCGCGGCGTCTTGTGCCGTTCGGGCGTCGTCGGCGGCACTTCAGCCGGCGCGGCCATCATGTCGCCGATCATGATCCGACGCGACAGACCCCAGCTCGAGGTCGGGCCGGGATTCGGCTTCCTGCCCGGCACGGTCGTCGATCAGCACTTCCTGAAGCGAAACCGTCAGGGCCGGCTGCTGAAGGTGCTCGATTTGTACCGCGACCTCGTCGGCTTGGGCATCGACGAAGGCACGGGCGTGGTCGTGGAAGGGAAGCACATCAGCGTGGTCGGCGACTCGCAAGTGGTCGTCTGCTCTCCTGCCACGTCGGACGGACCGGAGTCGGTGCAATCGCTCGATCCCGGCGCCGAGGCCGATTTGGACGAGCTTCGCACGCTGGTGGCGCAGGTGCTGACCAAGCCGCAAATCGCCACCTCGTCAACCGTGAGCGTTTCGGCCCCTATCGCAAAGGAGCCGACGCCCAAAGCCGTTGATCCGCCGGAGCCGGCTGAGCCGGCGGCACGCGCGGCGCAGTGAAAGAGAAATGGAGGGACAGAGAGAGGGAGAGACGGAGCGAGAGAGAGACGGAGAGACAGGGAGAGGGGGAGAAAACAGGGAGCGACCGAAACGGCGATTCTACGTTGTGTCGCTCTTTCCCTCCCTCGCTCCGTCTCTCCGTCCTTCACTTGCTCCGTCCCTCCCTCGCTTAGACGTCCAGCGTTCCCTTGGTGCTGGGAACGCCTTCCAGCCGCGGATCGTTTTCGACGGCCATCCGTAAGGCACGGGCGGCGGCCTTGAAAAGGGCTTCGCTGATGTGGTGGCTGTTGCGGCCGTAATGCACGAGCACGTGCAAATTGCACAGTGCGTTGGCGGCCAGGGCCTGCCAAAAATCTTCGACCAGCTCGCTGTCGAATTCGCCGATCTTGGCCGAGGGAAACTGGGCCTGGAAAACCAGAAAATAGCGGCCGCTCAGATCGACGGCGACCGTGGCCAGAGTCTCTTCCATCGGCAGTGTGAAGTGCCCGTAGCGGCGAATGCCCGATTTGTCGCCCAGGGCCTGGCGCAGCGCCCGGCCGAGGCAGATGCCGACGTCTTCGACGGTGTGGTGCTGATCGACGTGCAAATCGCCCTGGGCTTCGACGGTCAGGTCGAACGCCGCGTGTTTCGCCAGCAGCGTGAGCATGTGGTCGAAGAAGCCGATGCCGGTCGCCACGGCCGCGCTGCCCGCACCGTCGACGTTCAGTTCGACGCGAATCTCGGTTTCAGCCGTCTTGCGTTCAATGCGTGCGGAGCGGGCCATGCGGTTTAAGTCCCTGGAATGCGCGGTAAGGTGGGGCTAGTGAGCTTGCGAGCGCCGGACCACCAATGCAAGTTTAAGCCACGGACGGTCAGGAACCAAATGCCCCATGCCGCAAAGGCATCACCTGACGTATAATAAGGCCATATACCAGAGCGGCGCATTGAGACAAACACGATGCCGGTTCACGACTGGACCCGCGTGAAAGCGGGCATATTCCACGATTTCCATAACGCGTGGATCACGCACCTCAAAGAAACCCTCAACGGCGGTTTGCTGCCGAAGGGTTACTACGCCTTGGGCGAACAGCACGCCGGCCGCCTGATCGCCGATATCCTCACCCTGCACGACGGAGAGCCGCGGACGACGCCGCCCGACAAGGGCGGCGTGGCCGTGGCCGATGCACCGCCGCAAGTCGGCCGCAAAATGGTGGCCAGCGAAAACGCGGCATATCGCGCCCTGCGGCGGACGCTCGCTATCCGCCACACCAGCGGCCATCGGCTCGTGGCGCTCGTAGAAATCGTGTCACCCGCCAACAAAGATCGCCGCCAAAGCGTGCAGGACTTCGTCGAAAAGGCAATCGGCGCGCTTCGCGCCGGGTGCCATCTGACCGTCGTCGATATGTTTCCACCGGGCATTGATGATCCCCAGGGCATGCATGGCCTGATTTGGGAGTACTTCGACCCGGAAGACTACCTGATGCCCGCCGCGAAGCCCTTGACCCTGGCTTCGTACTGTGCCGGCGACGTGCCCGAGGCCTATGTGGCTCATATCGCCCTGGGCGACAAGATCCCTGAGATGCCCTTGTTCTTGCATGACGGCCACTATGTCAACCTGCCGCTGGCCGCCACTTACGATGCGGCCTGGCGCGGCGTTCCGCAATACTGGCAGCAGGTGCTGGAAGCCATCCTATGACCACCATCCACACCGACGCCCACGCGTGTCTCAAGATTCGCTCGTGTGCGGCCGATAAGAGCATTGAATACGGTTGGCCTCACTCATTGTGCCGAGACGTTATCTAATGCGGCTGGCGATTCTGATTGCGGTCTTCGTGTGTGCGGCAGCCCGCTCCGATTTGGCGCTGGCGAGCGGCCCGGCTGCCAGCCTGGCTCGCTTCTCCGTCATCTATCCCGAGGCCGAACTGAAGGACGACGACGATGATTTGCAGCCCAACGCCGTCTGGCTGCGTCCTGCCGTAAAGAATACCGGCGATGCGGAGGCGATGGCCGCTGGCAAGCTGCGCAAAACCGTCGGCCGCAAGGGCAAACAGCCGCCGCCGACTGTGGCTCCCTTGCGCCGCCAGCGCCCCAAGAGCGAGGTCGATCCCCCCAAGACCCGACGTCGCTCGCTCGGTTGGTAGTCATTTCAATAGCCCGTTCAGCCGGGCGGCGATGGTCTCCAGCAGCTCGTCGTTCGTCGATTGACGATCTCGCCGGGTAGCGACGGGAATCGCTTCGCCCACTTCGATCACGGCCGACAAAGGCCGGTGAATTCGCGCACGGTCGGTCACGTCTTCCTCCAGCCGCTCCACCGTCTCCAAAATCCGTTCGGGCGTGGGATCGTCGCGAAGATAGTCGGGCGGATACCACGAAAGCTGCTGCGCCAAATAGCAATGGGCAAGCTGCTGCCAGCGATGCCGCTTGTCGATCTCCTTCAACTTGCCGGCGATCAAGGTGGGCACGATGGCCGCCCGCAAACGCTTGACGCGCACCAGCGTGCTCGTCGCCCCGTCGCCCGTGAGCCATTGGCGCTCGAGCGGAACCAGCAAATGGTCGATCAGCCCGTTCAGCCGTTCGTGGAGCTCGCCCGTTTGCGGCCGGCCGAGATGCTCCAACTCCTTCAAGGTGAGAAGCGCCTGCCCGACCTTGGCGATCCGCTCGGTGAGCGGCATCTGCGTCGCGGCATGCCAGGTGAGCCTGGTCTCGATCTCCGCCACCACGGGCTCGACGGCCGCGCGGAGATCGCCGAGAAAGTGGTATCGCACAGCGACCGGATGCACCACGACTTCTCCCAGCCCCGCCTTCTGCCGCCGCTTGGCGGCCGAGCGCGCGATGAGCGCCGTTCCTTCCAGCAACGGATTCAAGCGGTCGTTGGTCCGCGAGACGGCCCCTTCGGGAAAGATCAACAGCGGCCGCTCCGCGGAGACAAGAATGTCGATGGCGGTGTTGATGGCCGTCCGATCGACGCCTTCGCGAAACACGCTGAAGCCGCCGAGCTTGTGCATCAGCCAGGCCTGCCAGCCTCCGTTCATGAACAGGTGCCAGCTCGCCATGCTGAAAAACGGCTTCCACACCCGCCGCGACAGCTCGCCCACCACCAGCGGGTCGCAAGGCCGCGGATGGTTCGCCGCCAGCAGAACGCCGTGGTTGCCCGCCAGCGACCGCCGGAGGTGTTCCACGCCGCGCAGCTCCGTGCGTTCGATGCCCCAGTAGCGCCGCAAATACCAAGGCAGCCCCCTTTCGACCAACCGCCACCAAAAGCGGCTGTGGTAGGGCGGCACAAACCGGTAAGGCTGCTCGCTCACGACTTCTTGCACCGGCACCGCCTCCCCCCTGATTTTGGATTTTGGATTGTGGTTTGTGGATTGACGATGCCAGTGTACTCAATCCACAATCCAAAATCGAAAATCCAAAATCCAAAATCGTAGCGGGGTGATTTGTGTCTCTCGATTGTCTGTCCGTCGGCGTGTTGGTGGCCGACCACTTGTGCGCGCCGATCTCACATTGTCCGAAGCCGGGAGAGCTGGTGCTGGCGGATTGCCTGTCGTTGAACATCGGCGGCTGTGCCTCGAACGCGGCCATCGACCTGGCGCGGGTCGGCGTGCGGGTCGGCGTGGTGGGCTGCGTGGGCGACGATCCCTTTGGGCGGTTCGTGATCGAGACGCTGCGGCAGGCCGGCGTCGATACGCAGTCGATCCGCTCGCTGGCCGACGTGGGCACGTCGGGGACCTTGATCGTCAATGTTCAAGGCGAAGACCGCCGCTTCATCCACACCATCGGGGCCAATGGCCGGATCGCCGTGAGCGATATTCCGCTCGACCGCGTGCGCCAGGCGCGGGTGCTGTACGTGGGGGGCTACCTGCTGATGCCCGCCCTGGAAGCCCGGCCGCTGGCCGAATTGTTTCGCCAGGCGCGGGCCGCCGGCGTCACCACGCTGCTCGACGTGGTCGTGCCGGGAGCCGGTGAATACTGGCCGCTGCTCGAACCGCTGTTGCCCGAAACGGACGTCTTTTTGCCCAACAACGACGAGGGCGAGATCCTGACCGGGCTGACCGATCCGCATGGGCAAGCCGAGCGATTTCGCTCGGCCGGCGCGCGGACGGTGGTCATCACATGCGGCGGACGCGGCACGGTGCTGGCCGGCGAGGCGTTGCGGCTTGAGGCCGGCAGCTACCCGGTGGAATACGTGGGGGCCACGGGGGCGGGCGACGCCTTTGATGCCGGTTACATCGCCGGCCTGCTCGAAGGGGGCGGCCCGCGGCGGTGCTTGGAGTGGGGAAGCGCGCTGGGTGCAAGCTGTGTGCGTTCGATCGGCGCCACCGAGAGCGTTTTCGATCGCGAACAGGCCGAGGCGTTCATGCGTCAACACCGGCTGGCAATAAAAGAATGGTGAGGCATCCCGTTTGCATGGTGAGGCGTCAGGCGTCAGGCGTCAGGCAAAGGCCAATTCAACTATTCCTGAACCCTGAACCCTGACGGTGGGCCGGCGCTCGTAAGCTCGCTGGTCCTACCCTACGATCAACCGGTAAGGAGGAACGAATGGACACTTGGATCTTGGTTGCCGATTCGAGCCGAGCGCGAATCTTTGCGTCGCCGAAAAAAGGGAAACCGTGGGAGTTGATCGAAGAGCTGGGCCATCCGGAAAGCCGGATGAAAAACCGCGAGATCAACATGAAGGAGCAGGGACGAACGCGGCAGATTTTCGGTGCCGGGCATCGGCCGCGGATGGAGCCCGACACGGAGCCGAAGGAGGTCGAAGCGGAGCATTTCGCCCACGAATTGGTCGACAAGCTCAGCGACGGTCTTAACCAGAATGCCTACGCAGCGCTGGCCTTGGTGGCGCCGCCGCATTTCCTGGGTCACCTGCGTAAGCTCCTGAGCGACCAGGCGAGCAAATGCCTGGTGGCGACGGTCGACAAAGACTACACCGGTTCCGACGTGCGCGAACTGATGGAACGGCTCGACGACGTGGTCCGCGGCGAAACGATGAGGGCTGGAGCTACATAGTCGTCGTTTCGGCCGTGGCCGGATCGATCGTCGCCTTCACTTCCGAGATCTTGTCGACCGGAAAGCCGCCCTGCCGGGCGTGTTCGCGAACCAGTTCTTCGCGGGGTGCGATGTAGACGCAGTAGACCTTGTCGGGCGTGACGTAGCTCTCGACCCACTGAATCGCCGGGCCAAGCTTGTTCAGCACGCCGCAAGAGGTCTGCGAAATGCCGCGCAGCTCAGCGGGCGTTAGATTGCCGACCCCCGGTATGTCGCGTTCAATGATGTACTTGGGCATGACCTCGCCTCGATGTTGCCCTCTGGGGATGTGCTCGCATTGTAGGGTGGGGCCGGCGAGTTTGCGAGCGCCGGCCCACCATTGGCGACGTCGGTTACGGTGGGCCGGCGCTCGCAAGCTCGCTGGTCCCACCCTACCCAGCCACCAATGCCGCATTCTTACGCGTGCGGTAGTTCAGCGCCGCATCGCCTATCGCCCACGGCCAGATAGACGTTATAGCTCTGCCCCTCGTCGTCGCGGATTTGCGACAAGAACGGCACGTCGGGCACGCGCGACTTGAAAGCCTGCTTTTCTTCGTCGGGCGAATAGACCCAGTAGAGGCCGCCCGGCAGAAGCTGAAAGGCGATGCCTTCGCCGGCCGCGTCGGCCGGAACATCGAGTTCTTCCGGGCCGATGCCGAGCCGGCCGGCCAACGCCGCTCGCCGCTTGTCGATGCTATTCATGGCTCTTTGTTCCTGCGATCTTTACCTGCTTTGCCCCGCTTAAGTATGGCACGCATTTGGCGATTGAACTCTATCAGTTGTCCTATGATGAATGCGACGGCTGGGCGGGTAAAAACTTGGCTTTGCAGCCGGAGGATGGCCCTGCTTGGCCGTCTTGGAGCGATTCCGGGGTCCCGTCATTTGCCGGCGGCGGGCAGCCACCGCTTCAACGTCTTGATGGACCGCCGAACGCTTCGCTCGACCGAGTCGCGCGACCAACCCGGCCGGCGCGCGATCTCCGCCAGCAGCATGCCGTCGAATAAACGCCATTGGACGATGTTCCGCTCGCCCCAATTGCCGTCCCGCGAAAGATCAAGACACGTGCCACCCAAACCTTCGCCCGAAAGGCGGACCGCCGAGAACCGCGCCAGCACGTTTGTTCGGTCGGCCGAGAATTCGACGATGTGCGGCTGGCGGTGATAACGGTACCAGCATGCCCAAGAAAAAACCCGCCCGACAGAACGCGTTTGCCGGCCGCTGGCACATGATCGATCAACGACAACTCGGCGAGGCGCTAAGGTCGATACGCAAGCTGCGGGGCATGACGCAAGCGGAGCTGGCCAATGCGGTCGGCGTGGCTTCAAACACGATGGCAATTCTGGAGCGAGGCGAGCGGGCCTTTTCGCTCAAGTTGCTGAACGCCCTGGGCAAAGCACTCGACGTGCCAACGGCTTGCCTGGCGATCATGGGCTCGCCGAGCACCGGAACAAGGAATCCTGCGGCGTCGCAGGCGCTGGCGAAACTGCAGTCGTTGATTTCCGCCACCATCCACTCAGAACGGTTTTAAAATCGTTCTGACCCTTTTTCTGACCAATCACCGCTCGGCGGGCACAAGGCCCGGACGGGGCGAGCGTGCGGGACTGGCGGCGGCGGTCTTGCTTGCCGAACATGTGCTAAATCAACCGGGCGCTCTCGACGCAGTTGGCACATAATCTGAGCGAAGGCTGCGCGGAACGGTGCGGCGCCTCATTGGCCAAAGCGTCACCTGCGGCGGCCAATGGCGTCGCTCAACTCCAAAAGCAGACGAACGCCTAGGAAGAAATACAGGGCCTCGGCCAAACTACATTTGAAACGCTCAACATCGTGCTGCGACGGAATCCGGTAGGATTTGTATAGGTTCATGGCAATACTCGCGAAACGACGTTCAAGTTCATCGCCGTGCATCACTCGTTCTTGTAGCACTGTGCTTACTTTGGGCTCCGGTTGGGTGTTGGTGAACTTCTCATTCCAAACGCGGCGAGCCAAGCCCTTAATGGCCGGCCCCAGACACAGAACAACCTGTTCGGGAAACGCTGAGGCATCGCCTTTTTCAAGCATCGTTTGAACCTGGAGGAGCGTTCCGCGAATCTTGTCCGGCGACGACTCCTCCGTCAGGCGCACAAGGCGTAGCATTTGCTGCGCCGCCAAGCGCGGCGCTGCCGCCCCGCGTGCGTCAGGATCGCCCTGCGCTGAGTGAAGAATCTCGCCGAAGGCGAGCCACACCGCATCTCTAATTACTGATACGTTGCGGATTTCGTCGGCTACGTCGTCCTGCCATTCACCGTACAAGTCGTCCCGAAATCCACCCCACTTGTCAGGGGCTAGCGCCTGAATTTGGTACGGCAAACACGTTTCGGCCAAATGCCGAAGGCAAGTTGCCGCGTTTCCATCGGGGGCTAGAAGCGCGGATTCTGCCAGAATCGGCAATCGTTTACGGATCGTTGCGCGCCAGCCGGCGCGCGCCTTCTCAAACCGCTCAATATCCTTGTTGCCAGAAATGTAGAGAAGGTAGAACAGCTCTTGCTGCCAGTCTTCGCATGCGGCAAGAATGCTCCCAATTGCGCGCCCCGCGTCAAAGGCTGCCGCGTCGTCGCCAGAGGCCAAGCCGCTGATGACGGCATCGATCTTATTCCGATCATCGATGCCCCCTCTTTTAGTGTTCGGATGGTTGAAGCCTCGCTGCTGAACGAGCCCCCAAGGCGTTTCGCTTGTGGCCAGATTGAATCTTGCATCGTCCGCTGGACTTCGTTCCGCATGCGGGGCCACAAGCTCCGCGATGATGTCAAGTAGGTTTCTTGCCGAGGGGTCAATTCGCGTGGACTGAATCGCTTGTCGACTAGCCCAGGCGACGAGCGCCGAGCGGCCCGGACCTTCCTCGGAGCTTTCAACGTCCTCGCGGAGGCTTTCCGAGGCCGCCAGAAAGTACGACTCTGGGAGGCTCCGCGCGAACCCAGCCCGAAAAATCCCCGGCTCTCGCTCGACCCACGTAATGTCGGGAGGAACATCATCCACGTTCATCAAAACGGTCGACACGCGTGCAATAGGCGGATAAAACGGTGAGAGTCTCTTGTCTAGGAAGTCGAAAAAGCACGCCCGCTCGTCATCGGAGTCCAAATACTCCTGAAGCGCACAACCTAAAAGTGCCGCTTCTCGCGGAAAGATAAATGGCATGTTGCGGTCCTTTGGTACAGTCGCGGCCGTCGCTTGGCGACGCGACAACGCATTATGGTGGCATACCGGGCTGCTTCGTGCAATCGGCCGCTCGGCGGCCCCGCCAAGGCCAGTGCCGGAGTCATCTACGTCGTAGATGCCGCATAGGATGCCACCCGTCGTTGCGCGGGCCGACGCAACGGTTGTCGTGGGGGTTTGGGGCCGGTCGCCGTTATCCTTCGCCTTCGCGGACGCACACGCTGCAACGGGGGGACTTTAGCGCGGCTGCTCCGGTTCGCTTAAAAAAGCCCGCACTTTTTCGGCGTTCTCATCATCAGGGAAGCGAGAGATCGCATCCCCCCAAATCTGCAAGGCCCTTGCGCGATCGCCAACGTTCCAGTAGGCACCGCCCAGATTGAACCACGCAACCGCGTAGGTGCGATCTAGCTCGATGGCTTTCTCGTACGCCGCGATGGCGTTGCGGTGATCGCCCACATGGTCGTAGCACGTTCCGAGGTTTCCCCAGGACATCGCATCCGGTTGATGCTTTTCGGCAGCACCCTTGATGAAACCCAGCGCCTCATCGTATTGACCGAGCTGCATGAGCGTTGAGCCAAGGCAGTATCCGAAGGATGCTGGATCGTGCTGCGCTGCAAGGCGAAATGCTTCAACAGCATTTCCAAGTTTGCCTTCGTCGGAGTAGATGTGGCCTAAGCGGTCCGGTATTAGGCCGTCATCGAGAAAGCCGAGCTCGATCGCCCTCGAGAATGCAACGATGCATTGCCGTGTAAGCTGCGGGGTCGCTGCAGTAAGTCGCGATCGCCAGTAGGCATAACCTAGATTGCCCCAGACTTGGCCGTTTTCGGGGAAGCGCGACGCGAGGCGTTCCGCGAAAACCCGGGCGGCGTCGCGCCACATAGTATCGTCGCCTTGCGCAATGGCATAGACGCGCGCTGCATAGAACCACGGCCAGTCGATATTTGGCGCCAGGGAAATGGCCACTTCTACCGCTCGTATGGCGGCCGCGTGATCGCCGAGGTGCGAGAGGCACTCCGCGCGGCGGCCATGCACCCATGATTGTTGAACCGGCGGCAGCTCGACCAGGCGGATTTGCGACAACTCGTCGAGCGAATCCTGGTACGCGCCACGTTCCATCGCCATCGTCGCTAGAGAGTAACGGGCTTCAAATTGCCGCGGATCATGCGCGACCGCTTGGCGGAAGCAGTGGATGGCTTCGCCTGGATTGCCGACATCGACGAATGACGTCCCAAGATTCTTCCAGCACATGGCGAACGCGGGCTCCAGCGAAAGCGCCTGCTTGTAGCACGCAATGGCGTCTTCGTGGCGCTTTAGCACGCCGAGTGCGTTTCCCTGACAGTAGGCGAGGCTGGCCGCCGACGTATGCTTTAGTAGGCTCGGATCCTCCCAGAAGGCGATTGCACTATCGAGTCTCTCCGGGCCGATCGGCTCACCATTCATGGCGAGATTCACGTTTGCCATATGCACAAAGTTGGTGATCAACGGGATGTGGCCGAATTTCAGTTCGATTTGCGGTGCCAACTGATGTATCGCCTTGTCATGGCCGGCACCGTAGAGTTGCTCTAGTTGCTCGTACGCGGCCTTTGGATCGTCGCTCAAGAACAGATCGGGCACCAATTCGAGGGCTACCGCCGGTGGCGTGTAGCGCGGCTGCGGGGGCCCCCCATGGATTTGACGAAAGCAGCGGGTGAATTCTTGGAGCAGCGCGTTTCGGATCTGGGCCGCCAGATCGTGTGGCGTTCTGATTGAGTTACCGCGAAAAAACGTTGCCTGAACCTCGTCGATGAAATGAACCTGCTGGGACTCCCGGTTCTCTGCGTGTAGTAAAAAAGGGAAGATGGGTTTCTTCCGGGATAATGCGTGACGGTATTCAAGATGGGTTGCCGACAGGCCGCGCTCAATGACCGTGCCGTATTTCTCGCCCAACAGGAGAATAATTCCGTCCGCTTCATCGATTCGCCGGAAACACTCTGCCATACCGCCGACCGCAACCGGCGCTGGTGGCCATGCTTCAAAACGCGAGCCATCAATCTCAAGCCCCTCCAATACCCGCTCGGTTTCGTCGCGTTGATCTTTCAGCGCGGCCGGGCTGCTGATGAAGATAATGAGTTTGTGAACCATTTGATCCGTCTCCGGAGGGCAACGCAGTTGCACGAAACCAAAATTATACCGGCGCGAATTGCGTTATAGAGGAAGTGACGGGTCGGAACGGCGTCGGAACGCCTTAAATAAAACGCTCCGAACGCTATACCGAGCACGAGCTTTGGCTTTTAGCGCTCGACGATCGCCGACTAACCGTAGTCGCGCAACGGAAGGACCATCCGATCTGCCCAAGCCGAGCGGCGCGGCAATGCGCGCCCGATCAGCGTTTGAACGGTTGTCGAGCGCCTGGAGAAAGCGGATGAATAGAACATGGCTCTTGGGAGGCGCGCGGCCCGATCGCCAGAAATGCGCTTTTCCCAGCTTTTCGGTAACCATTCATCGCCACGCGGTCGAATTGGCAACGAGCCTTTCAGCGACCAGCGGCGTTGAAGCACATTCACGCGCCACTCAGACCGCACTTGGAGACGTTTCTTCTGGTCAAACAGCCCCGCCTGGAGCTACATTCAAATGTGTGCGGAACCGCGCGGTTTTGTCATTTTCGCACACCTGCGTGGCGCGCCGAATCGCATTGGCACCCGCGGAATATGAACCTAAGCCCCGAAAAACAGGCCGGCTTGGGCCGGCATAGAAGCTGCCACTATGCTCAATCTTGGGGGCAGGTAAACGGGACCGGTCCAATTTCCAAGGATCGCCAATGATTAAGACGACGGACGACGACGACAACCCGTTGCAGTGCCAACCGCTGAACGCCGCGTGAGCCTCAATGTTCTCGCTGGTGCACTCGTCAGCCGAAGGAGAGTCTGCTGGAGAAGGCCCTGAAAGCGAAAATCGGCCCGAACAAATCGGCGGCGGCCGGTGGTCGCGTGCTTCTATCCTGGCGTTGCGTCGGATCGCGGGCAGGATCAATCCCGATTCGGCAGGAATGTGGCGGCCCAGGCGAGGAGGGGAGCAAGACATCCGCCATTGCAGCGCCAACAGGTGAACTCCGGCTGAGCCGCAATGCTTTCGCTGGTGCATTCGTCAACCGAAGGCGAGTTCGTTGAAGCGAAGGCCCTGAAGGCGCAAATCCGCGCGAACGGCTCGCGCGCGCCGCCATGCTCGATAAACGCCCCACCGCCCCACCGCACAGCGGCGCCATCACCCCAAACAGCTTACCGTGTCGGCAGAAAACCACGGCTCGGTACGCGTGCCGGCGGTGCCGTAGCGGCCGTTGCTCCGGCCCCACTGTGAGGTCATGCCAAAGTCCAGTCCTCGACCTGAAGTCCGGTCACTCTGGAGAATTCGTTCGTGTTGTGGGTCGCCACAGTCACGCCATGCTGCAGCGCAATGGCTGCGATCATGGTGTCGTTCGTGTCGAGCGGATAGAGGCTCAAAGTTCCTCGCGCTTTTCGAAGTCGCCCTCGTAGCCGGCCTCAAAGTCGCCCTCCCATGCTCCCACGACCCGGTCCAGGAAGTCCTGCGGCCAAGCGTCCGCGGTCGCGATTTCGGCAGGCGCTTTCTCGGGTTCG